>JAAYGP010000305.1 GCA_012727625.1 Clostridiaceae bacterium | reverse complement strand
ATATTATAAATTAGGTTTTTTTTGGAAGGGAGAGACCATGAGTTGAATAGAACTTTTAATAACGGAATACCAATTAATACCATAGACATAACCTATGAGAAAAGCAGTGAGGCTAAGGAAATAAAGCTTCATTTCCACAGCAACTACCAGGTTATTTATATATGCGAGGGCAGCATTAAATTCACGATTAATAAAAAAACATACACTGTCGGAGCAGACAGTATTATCTTTATAAGCCATCTGGAATCCCATGAGCTTAAAATCCTTAATTTTCCTTACAAGCGTTATCTGATACGTATTAAGCCTGATTACCTGTCGTCGGTTGTTAATGAGCCAATACTTGTTTCCATATTCAAAAATCGTCCCGAAACCTTTAAGCATGCCATAAATCTTAAACGCGAAGAATCCGCAGTAATCAGATCCTTAATCAGCAAAATGCATGCGGAGATGACAAATTCATCTGCTTTTTCCCTTGCGGCGGTTGGTTCCTACATGCAACTACTTCTTATATCCCTGTACAGAAGCCACAGGAGTTGCTTTCCGCTGTCAGGGCTTGACCGTTCCTTTAACCTGGTTATGCAGGTTCAAAAATACATCGAAGAGAATATCCTTGAACAAATTACATTAAAATCCACGGCGAAATTATTCTACACTGATATGTACTACCTGTCACATTTGTTTAAGGAAATAAGCGGCTTTACCTTTAAGGAGTATATTATTCTGCAAAGACTTTCCAGGGCAAAGGATCTTTTGATTCACACCAATCAGAATATTACAGAGGTAGCTATGAACTCAGGGTTCGGAAATGTTAATCACTTTATCCGGACTTTTAAAAAGCAGGAAAGAATAACACCGCTTCAATACAGGAAAAATTACAGGTAATTTGCGCAAATCTGCAATGCTGCATTTCTCAGGAAAGGAAACTTAAATTTCAACGAACTGCCGGAACTGATATTATTATAGTCGTTCCGAAATTTCTCTTGCTTCTTATATGAATTCCATACTTTTCACCATAGGTCAGTCTTATGCGTTTATTGGTGTTGTAAAGCCCGATATGTTCGGAACTTTCGTGATAGTTGGTATTCAGCATTTCTTTAACTCTCATTAAAGTTTTTTTATCCATTCCAATACCGCTGTCCGTAACTGCAATTTTTAACAATTCCCCGACCTGCCGTATGCGCACACGGATCAATGAAAACCCGTCTTTTTGCCTGATACCGTGATATATACTGTTTTCAACCAGCGGCTGTAATATAAGCTTTACTATACGGATGTCTTTAATATCGGACGGATAATCCCATACGGCTTCAAACTGGTTCCTGTAGCGAACGCTTTGTATTTCCAGGTACGATTTCGTTATGCTGATTTCTTCCATAAGAGTAGGCATGTCACCATCCGAATCCAGTGAATAATGAAGAATATCTGAAATATTCCCTATCATTTTTGTGGCTTCATTGGGTTTACCTGTTAAGGCCATAACTTTCCAATATATTGTTTCCATCGTATTAAACAAAAAATGCGGATTAAGCTGTGACTGGAGCGCCAGCAGCTCCGGTGTCCGAATATGATATTTCCGTTCCGACAATTGTACCTGCAGATAATCGTTTTCCAGAAAGGTTTTGACAATATTGTGCAAAATATAGCTGAATACATCATTTGTGGCTACAGGGATCCTATCAAGCCTTTCTCCCCGGGAAGCTTTCTCAATGATGTTCAGTATATTTTTAATGTCGGCATAATTCTTATTGGCAAAATAATATGCAATGGACATGCTTATTTTGATATTACGCCGGTCACCCTCAAAAGGTTCGTTTAGTTCCAGATTTTTTATTTTTAATGTTTTTAGCTCAGGCATGCAAAATAAGGGCCTTATATCTTTAACATCCGTGTGACCTATATCCAGTTCTTTCAAATTACTTAGTTTTAGTATTGGACCAATATCCGAAACAGGATTACCATAAATACTTAAGTACTCAAGACTTTGCATCTTTTCAAGACCAGTTAAATCAGTAATTTCATTATCCCGCAAAAAGCCTGTTAAGCGGATTTATTATAAAACTTTAATCAGACTCTTTCTCCGCTGTGGTCTCAGTTTCGGGCTTTTGCTCCTCTGCTTCCGCAACTTCACTTGAAACCTCTGATATGAGCCATTGTTCGGTTCTTTCATTATAGTTATATGTTAATTTAAGAATATTCCCACCATTTTTAAGGTTGTCTTCCCTGGCATTTTCCTTTAATTTAACCTCTACATGAACTTCCACGTTTACATACCAGTCTGCTGAGGAAGAAGGCATCACTTCCACAACTGGCTGTTGTTCGTCTCCGGTCAGAATAAGCTTAATACTCTCCACATTCTGTTCAAAGTAACCGGTAAACGCGCGCAGGTTCCATTCGTTCTTCCAATACTTACAGCTTTCTTCACTTTTCATGAAAGCGGTTCCCAACTGGTTTTCCGAAAGCAGGTTAACCCATTCAATCGCTGCCTTTTTAAGCGGCAATGGATTAATATGCATTTTCATTGCCAGTATAAACTCTGTCTGCTCATTAATTTTATTCTGCTGCTCATCAATCCTTTCTTCCAGAGTTTCCACTTTTGTCTCAAGCTCAGCAACCTTTGTAACCAGAATTTCGTTTTGTTCAAGCAGCTTGCTTTTTTCTTCGCTTAGATTCATATTAATTCTGCTTATAGCATCAATGCTCGCCTGGTTCGATTCCCTTAAATTTACAAGGCTTTCTCTGTCCAGAAGAAGATAGTTTAATGCCACAAATACAAATATAATTAACAGGGAGGTTACTATTGCCTCAAATCTTTTCATATTTCACCCTCCAAAAGACGAAGGCCAAAAAGCCTGTCCGCATTTATAGATGTAGCTTCTGCAATCTGCTCCGGTGTTTCATTTCGTATTTCGGCGATTTTTTTTATAATCTCTATAAGATAACTGGAATCATTCCGCTTCCCCCTGTATGGAACGGGAGCCATATATGGGCTGTCAGTTTCTATTAAAAGCCTGTCTGAAGGAACATATCTTGCCACCTCAACCGGTTTTCTCGCGTTTTTAAAGGTCACTGCACCGCCTAAAGCAATATAAAACCCTAAGTCAAGGACTTCTCTTGCCATCTCTGCACTACCCGTAAAGCAGTGGAAAACTCCCCCGACAGAATCTGCCTTTTCGGCTTTAATAATATCCAAAACGTCTTTATGCGCTTCCCGGTCATGAATAATAAGAGGGAGTTTCAGTTCAATCGCAAGACGAATTTGTGACGCAAAACAGGTCCTCTGTATTTCCCTCGGTGAAAAATCATAATGGTAATCCAGCCCAATTTCACCAACAGCAACAACTTTTTTGTGTCTTGACATTTCCCGAAGCTTTTTTAATGCATCGTCCGAAAATTCCATTGCATCATGGGGATGAATTCCAACAGCGGTATATAAAAAGTCGTATTCATCTGCAAGTTTAAGGCATTTTTCTGCTGAAGCAATGTTGCCTGAGGGGTTTACAATCCTTACAACTCCCTTTTCCCGTACCTTTTCCAGTACCTTTTTACGGTCCATATCAAACTGTTTATCATCATAATGGGCATGGGAATCAATAATCATATCAGAACCTCAAAAATACAGTTTATATATTATCCTTTGTGAACTGCCCGACACTTATGGAAGCGGGGCTTAAAAACATAACTCCTGTAACTTCAAGTTTACTTAATCAGCAAAGCCCGCTTCCGGAATCCTGCCTGTGAAACTTATAAAGCAGCTTTTTAATCTCTATGAAATAATGTTTCCGACAGGTATATCATTATCAACCGTAGCCAAAACCAGGTTTTTATCTCCCTTGTCCGAGGCGGCAAGAATCATGCCCTGGGATTCTATTCCCATCAGCTTCGCAGGCTTTAAATTAGCAATCATGATAACCTTTTTCCCTACCAGTTCCTCAGGACTGTAGTGTTTGGCAATACCCGACACAACCTGCCGCACTTCAAGTCCTATATCCAGTTGAAGCTTCAACAGCTTATTTGATTTTGGCACCTTTTCACAGGATATTACCCTGGCGACCCTCAGATCAAGCTTCGCAAAATCGTCTATCTCAACCTGCGGCTTTATTTCCGGTAAATCTTTTTTTACGGAATCATCTGAAGTATCCTTTTCCAGCTCTTTTAGTTCCTTTTCAAGATCAATTCTCGGAAAAATTACCTGGCCGGGCTTTACAGGCACATCTCCTGAGTATCGTCCCCATTCCCTGGCGCTTTCCCAACTGCGGCAGCTTTGGCAGATGCTGAGCTGCTCCCAGATCTTTTCAGGTGTTTCCGGCATAAAAGGCTGAATCAATATTGATATAATCCTTATACTTTCAGCAAGATTGTATAAAACCTGGGCAAGTCGCGGTTTCTTTTCCTCTTCTTTTGCCAAAACCCAGGGCATGGTCTCATCTATATATTTATTTGTTCTTGAGATGGTTTTCCAAATCTCCTGAAGCGCAGTGCTGAACTGGAGTTTATCCAATAAATCCTCCACTTTGCCCGGGGTCTCAATAACCGTAGTGATAAGATCATCATCCGGGTCACCCTTAACCCTGTTTTCAGGTATAATACCATTAAAATACTTCCGGATCATGGCAACCGTTCTGCTGACCAGATTTCCCAGGTCATTTGCAAGGTCTGAATTTATCCTGTTAATTAAGGCTTCGTTTGAAAATACGCCGTCAGAGCCAAACGGAACCTCTCTTAAGAGGAAATATCGTATTGCGTCCAAACCATATTTATCAACCAAAACCACCGGATCCACCACATTACCCTTGGATTTTGACATTTTCCCGCCGTCAAGCACCAGCCAGCCATGTCCGTATACCTGCTTCGGCAACGGCAGATCAAGGGCCATAAGCATTGCAGGCCAGATAATAGTGTGAAACCTTACAATCTCTTTCCCGACCAGGTGAACATCCGCGGGCCAAAACCGCCTGAAATCCTCATCATTATCCGACATATATCCAAGGGCGGTAATATAGTTTGATAAAGCATCAATCCAAACATAAACAACATGCTCATCATCAAAGCTTACCGGTACCCCCCAGTTGAATGATGTCCTTGAAACGCACAGATCTTCCAGCCCCGGCTTAATAAAGTTATTTTTCATTTCAATTTTTCTGGAAACAGGCTGAATAAAATCAGGGTTCTCTTCAAGATGCTTAATCAGCCGATCCTGGTATTTTGAAAGACGGAAGAAATAGCTTTCCTCCCGTGTAAGTTCAACCTCCCTGCCGCAATCAGGACACTTTCCGTCCTTTAACTGGGTTTCAGTCCAGAATGATTCACAGGGAGTGCAATACCAGCCCTCATATTCACTTTTATAGATATCACCTTTATCATACAACTTCCTGAAAATTTTCTGCACTGAAGCCACGTGGTAATCATCTGTTGTGCGTATAAATTTGTCGTTGGTTATTTTCATAAGCGACCAAAGCTTTTTTATTCCATCAACAATATCATCCACGTATTTTTTTGGAGAAACACCATTTTCTTCGGCAAGCCTTTGGATCTTCTGCCCGTGTTCGTCGGTTCCTGTTAAAAACATAACATCATATCCCTGAAGCCTTTTGTATCTGGCCATGGCATCAGCAGCCACAGTCGTATAGGAATGCCCTATATGAAGCTTGCCGCTTGGGTAGTAAATAGGTGTAGTAATATAATATTTTCCGCGATTCACCAATAAGAAACCTCCCATTTTTCCCGAAATAGTTACGGGAATCATTCCTGCTATCTATACTATCTTAATCTTTTTTATTTTTCAAGACAAGGTTTGTGTCAGGCTTACCCGAAATATTGCAATGGTCCGGATTCTACACGCCGGGTTTTTACTGTTTTTCCCTTTATGTGCCGCCATTTGCTTTTTCGCTGTTCTTCGGGAGCGTAACATATTGAATACTTAACCAAAATGCGTTATTCTATATTCATTATAAACATATGGAATATGGTGGTTCAATGGTAAAGGTTTCAATAGGCCAGGACAGTCACAGGTTTGACTTTGAAAACACTGAAAAAAAGCTTGTTTTGGGTGGTGTCAAGTTTGATGGAACTCCGCTTCTTGGCAACAGCGATGCGGATGTTGTACTTCACGCGATAACCAATGCCGTATCTTCAATCACCGGTGTAAATATATTAGGCGCTGTAGCTGATAAAATATGCCTGGAGGATGGCATTACCGACAGCCGGGTATACCTTTTGGAAGCTTTGAAGCATTTTAAGGGCAGCATATCCCATGTTTCCTTATCCATTGAGTGCTCCGCACCGAAAATAAGCCCAAAGATTCCGCTTATGAAAAAAAGTATCGCAGGCCTTTTAAACATCAGAGAATCGGCAATTGGCATAACCGCAACGTCGGGAGAGGGTTTAACTGATTTTGGAAAAGGTCTTGGCATACAATGCATATGTATTCTTACTGCTGTATGCGATACTGCTTAACATTATAACGAATTATTCAGATGGATTTTGAGTGCAGTTGTGATTGTTCTTCATATCATAATTATTAAAACAAACAGAACCGTAGAATATTGTTTGCGGTTCTGTTTTATCTGTTTGCGATCTTTATTTTGTAACTTTAGTATAACTTCTGTTCCTGAAACAAACAGCAACAAATTGCCATGCTGCAAATCAGCTTAAACCGTGGTTACACACCTTTCAGTTCAGATTCCCTTATGCGATACCCCAAAACCATCAGACCGTCGCTAAGGTGCACATTTTCAACAATAACATTACCGGACAGGTGCAAATCCTGGGGAGAGAAATTCCATATCCCTTTAACCCCGAGCTTCGCAACTCTTTCAGCCACTTCGGATATATTTTGGCTGGGTATTGTCAGAATAGCTATATCAACTTTATTCTTTTTAATAAAATCATCCAACTTATCCATATGCATAATTTCCAGGCCGTTTATAACCTTGCCGACACGATCGGGTGATATGTCGAAAATGCCAATTAAATCATAACCGCGCTTTTTGAAATTTCCGTAATTGGCCAGCGCATTTCCCATGTTTCCGGCACCAATTATTACTGTTGTAAAACGCCTGTCAACACCAAGAATCTTGCCTATCTCACTATAAAGTGTTTCAATATTGTAACCATAACCCTGTTGGCCAAACCCGCCAAAGCAGATAAGATCCTGCCTTATTTGCGAGGCCGTGATTCCCATTCTTTCACTTAGCTCTTTTGAAGATATTCTTTTTATGTCAGCCTTTAATAAATCGCTTAAATATCTATAATATCTTGGAAGTCTTCTTATAACGGCTATTGATACTTTTTTCCCCATACTTTGACACTCCTTATATCATTTATGTAAAAGTCTGGATTTATTATAACATCTTTGTGATTTTTTTGTCAAGCTTGTCCTACAAGACAGGGTAAACCGTAACACCAATGATTACTGTTTACACCCTAATTAAGTTACTGATCAGGTCAGATATAGTGCAATAGCTGAAACAAGAGCTTCATTCCGCTAAAGTTGCTTTCTAATGCACAATATCTTTTAACAGAACCTGTGAACTATAACACCAATGGCGTTGGTGTCCGCTGGCGAATTAAAAAAACTGCCGGCTTGAATAATTACATTCTGACCTGAATCCCATTCCTGGACAGGTATTGCTTTAACTCCATAATATTTATTTCTCCGAAATGAAACAATGAAGCTGCCAGTACTGCATCGGCTTTACCCACTGTTAAAGCATCCCTAAAATGACTAAGCTCCCCTGCGCCTCCTGATGCGATTACAGGTATTTTAACCGCTTCAGAAACCTGCCTGGTAAGCTCTATGTCATATCCGTTCTTTGTTCCGTCACGATCCATACTTGTCAATAGTATTTCCCCTGCACCGCATTTTTCTGCTTTGACTGCCCATTCCACAGCGTCAAGTCCTGTGTTTATGCGGCCTCCGGCTGAATAAACATCCCAGCCGGAACCATCATCCCTTAATTTTGCATCAATGGCAATGACTACGCACTGGCTTCCAAAACGCATCGCCGCCTCGGTTATCAATTCAGGTCTTTTCACAGCTGCAGAATTCACACCTATTTTATCCGCACCTGCCGATAGTATTACCCTGAAATCATCAATCGTCCTTATTCCTCCGCCTACCGTCAGGGGTATGGAAATTTGTTCGGCAATTTTAGATACCATATCTGCCACGGTATTCCTGTTTTCTTGAGTGGCTGTTATATCAAGAAAGGTCAGTTCATCTGCACCTGCTTCAAAATAAGCTCTGGCACATGCCACAGGATCTCCCGCATCCACCAGATTAACAAAATTTATGCCCTTTACCACCCTGCCATTGTGGACATCAAGGCAAGGAATTACTCTTTTTACCAGCATAGAATAGCCCTTCTTTCCTTGTCCGCTTTATCCGTTAAAACAGAATTTTTCTGTTTAATGGTTTGATAGCCTTTATTATACTTAGATCCATACTGCTCTTGCAAGATCTTTTTAACTTTAATTCATTCAAGATAAAAAGTGTGCTACTGTTCAAAATTCAGTTACTTAAAAGGACAGATATTGTGCAATAGCGGAAACAGGAGCTTCATTTGCAAGAGCTGTGTGTTCACTCTTTCATTTCGGTCAGGTTCTTCCAATAACGTCCGGGCAAGAAATTTGCCTGGGTACGAAGATTTTTTCGCTCTTTAATCGCAATCGTCCTGAAAAATGTTTTCCATAAAGACGCGAATTCATCCTCAGCAGCTGTCACATTCACTGGAATCTTCGGTACTTTGTCAGTTAAAACCAACTCCCTTCCGTCATAAACAGCACATATATTTCTTTTTTTATCGTGAATAATAAAAGGCTGGTCGGAAAGCCTTCGGGTAAAATGCGGAGCAATAAGGACAGTAATATTATGATCGGGTTCATATCCGGCATAAAACAACCCATCCTCTATTTCCTGAAACCTTAACAAGCCAAGAAAACGATGTGTTTCAAGCCCCACTTTCCTGTTTAATCTGACTATTTCGTTTATATAGGGATCCTGGATATAGTCACATACACTGCCCCCCATCCTGTATCCCAGTTTTAAAAAATAATATATTAAGTTTTCAGCATTTTCATCTTCGCTAAGCCACGCTCTGTACACAATTTCAGCGGCATGTTTTGATATTTTTGCCGGTATGGAGGAGTAAACCCTTTGAAACTTTTCCATATTTGTTTTAACAATTACCGGCTCTTCCAGAAAATTTGGCTGATATGTGTCCTTTTTTGAAATAAACACACTTTCAGGTTTTTTACTAAAGGCTTCAAATATACAGGTCAACAGCCCCTCAAAACTACCGTCATAAAGAAATATCATGTTTTTTCTCCTTAACATGTTATTGCTCATATCAAATTATTATTGTTCACGTCCCAACCCGGTAACCACCCGGTCTATACAGATACGGTTCAAGGGGTTACGGTTCAAATTGCCAGGAGGCAACCAAATAAAGCAACTACCCGGTTTCCACAGATACCGCACAGCAGTGCCGGCTTTCACCGATTCGCATATTTGAATTTCTCTTCAATACCCAGCAGTATATCCTGCAAAGGATTATTTCTTACTCCCATAAAGCCAATATTTTTGCCGCTGGAGCCAATAACCCGGTGGCATGGCACAATCACCGGAACAGGGTTTTTTCTCATCGCCTGCCCCACCGCTCTCGCGGCCCCTTTAAAGCCTGCCATCTCAGCCAGTTGGCCGTATGAAACCGTATGACCGTAGGGTACTTTAGGAAGCTCGTTATATATCCTTATTTGAAAGGAAGTACCTGTTATAAGTACAGGAATATCAAAAGCCTTACGTCTGCCTTTAAGGTATTCATTAATCTGCTCCTTTGCTTTTTCAGCAAGTTCACAGCCCGCAAAAACCGCATGTTTTTCAAAGGGCGGTCTTTCGCTTTCCGGAAGACAGATGCGCGTTACTCTTGTTCCATCAGAATATATTGTAAAATCGCCATATCTTGTACTCAAAACAGATTCAAAAACAACCCTGTTTTCAAGGGCAAATCGGATTTGCATCCATTTACTAAGCTTAAAATCCAATGAAACTGTATTATTGGCAGGGCTTGTAGACGGAAGTTTCATGTATGGGATCAGACGTTTACATTCCGGCAGTATTTTCTTTTTAAACTGTTCATAAGCTTTGCCGCCATTTAAAAAAACATATTTTATATTTTTGTATTTATCCAAAAGACCTGCCACATCATTTAATTCTTCATTCCTGATATTGTTGTCAAGGCTCCCCTCCCTCTCGCAATATCTGAACACATCCCATAGAGCAATTTTTCTTCCTTTAAGAAATGTAATTCTGTCGGCATAGACTGAATCCAAGTCTTCTTCAAATATCCTGTATATAAAATGCCAGAACCTGTTCTGTGGGTGAGCATAGTATTGCTGCTGTCTCAGCGATTCATTTCCGGGCATTGAACCAAGAATCAGTATTTTACTTTCATTATTTGCAATCGGTTTAAATGATTTTATTTTCAATTCAGCCACCCCAATTTTACTTGCTATAGGTTCACCTGATTTGGTAAAATAATGTTGATTTACATTTTTCATTTGGAAACAAATACACTATTATTTAATAATTTATTTGCCAAGAATAAATATTAATATGGAAAAGCATCTTTCCCACGGGCAATCATTAAATATATTTTAGCACAAAGGACAGGTGTTTACATGGATATATTGAGGTTGGTAATAATTGCTGTTATTCCCGGCATTGCCTTAAGCATAGGGCTTTATTTGACAGATCGTTATGACAGGGAACCTGTCAGGCTTTTAATAAAACTTTTTGTATTTGGTATGTTATCAGCAATCCCAACTATCATTGCGGAACGTTTACTAAGTAATTTAAACATTTTCGGCGGACTTCTGTCAATTGCGTGGACAGCTTTCATTGTAGCAGGTTTAACGGAAGAATATTTCAAACGCCTTGTTGTCATGAAACTTGCATACTATCACGGCGCTTTCAACGAAAAACTGGACGGAATAATCTATTGCACATTTTCAGCTCTGGGGTTCGCTACAATAGAAAACATTATGTATGTGGTGTCAGGCTATGACGCGGATCCGTATATCGGTTTGTACCGCGGGCTTTTAAGCGTACCCGCCCATATGTTGTTTGCGGTTACAATGGGATACTATCTTTCACTGGCAAAGTTTAGTCCTGATAACAGAACCCGCTCTTTTTACTTCAAAAGATCGCTGGTCATTCCCATCTTTCTTCATGGTTCATTTAATTTTATTCTGATGGCCGGTATCCAGCTCCTGATGATACTGTTTATACCTTTTGTCATATTCCTTTGGATAACAAACCTTAAAAAACTTAATAAATTTTATAAGGAATCAAAAATGTGGAGTGGATCTTAACTAACATTTTTAAAGCCCTTTTTTTATAAATTGCTGCTTTATATGGTGTTTCTGCACGAAATTTCACCTCTTTCGTATCTGGTAGTGTCAAAAATTCTAATTGAATTTTGACCTAAACCATTTATTT
>JAAYGP010000304.1 GCA_012727625.1 Clostridiaceae bacterium | reverse complement strand
GTGAAGTTCTGAGAATAAACAAAGCAGGACTTGATACGCTATATTCGGCCTTTGAAAAGCTTGGACTAATATATGTAAAATCTCACGCCAATTTTGTTTGGGTTGAGACACCGGTCGCCTCCGGCGAGATGTTCCAAAAGCTCCTGCACAAGGGTGCGATAGTCCGTCCTTTTATGGGAAACTGGCTCAGAATAACCGTAGGCACCAAAGAACAGAATGAAAAGCTTATAAAGGCCTTAACGGAATCGCTGTAAACTGTCTATGAATTGTTTATAATCGACTGTTTTAAAGCTGCCCTGGTTTTATAGTTATTTTTGCCTTTAAAACGCTTTTCCGTACTGTGGGTTGAAAAACCTTAAGCTGTATAGGTCTGTATGGGCACATAGGGAGAAAGCTTTTTCATTCATGTGATGATAAGGCTTATACTTTTATAACATGGGCAGATTTCAGGCTGCATACATGCAGATAATCCATGTTTAAATTGCTGAAGTGCAGTGGAAAACTGCACTTTTTATATTTGTACTGCTTAAACAATCACATATTTGTGCTGCTAAAATAATTATATTTATTTCCAAAATGTAAAAATTCTTTCTGCTTTTATGCTTATGTTTACTTCCAAACTTTATTTATTAGATCATTGATACTTTTTACCGGTTACAAAGTCATAGCAATACAATTTCAATGTATATATTCACAAACCATACTCTTTCTGTTGTTTTCTCACAACAAAATTCAAAATGCTGATAAACTCACTATAATTTCGTTATATTCCTGCTGAGGCCTACTTTCAACCCGTATATAATATGCTGTTTCATCCTTTGGATGCTATTTGCGTTTTCAGGCTAAACATCTTTCTGTCAATCAGCCTGCAACAATTGTTTCAGCACGTTAAACCACACACTTGCAGAATCACCCTCCGGAACAAAAATGAAAAACTGGTACGCATTTGATTCGCATGCAGGTATCCATGCATAAATCATTTCAAACAGGACATTGTCGTTGTTTTTCATCTCAACCCGTTCCAGAAGATATATTTCCCCCTCGCCCATGCATGTGCTGCCGGAATAAAGCTTTTCCTTCACCGTTGAATGCAATATAAACTTGTCGTCTTTAAGCGGATATTCCGAGAGGTCTATCACTGAAAAACTGCCAAGCCTGCCTGGCGCAGGCAATGACATCGCCTTTTCCTGATCTTTAAAATACAGTGAAAAACCCGGTATGGCAAATGGCGAGCCATAATAGCATTCGGCTTCAAGAAAATCCGGAAGCTTGATGGATTGTACGGGTTGTCTGTCATCATTATAATTTACATACTTGATTTCGGACAAACCTTGTATAAGGCATGGCCCGTATACAGGGAAATATAAAGCCTGCTCTTTGCCAAGCTGATAAGATGATGTCAGCTCGCTCGTTTTAAGGTTTACCTGCAGCAACAGGTCCTGGCTTTGAATATATATCGTGTCGTTATCGGTTATATAATCGTCTATCGTCCCGGTTGAACCCAAGTGTTTTAATTCCCCGTCCCGGACCAGGTAAATATAATAATAATGAGAGCCGGCATGTATCTGCCTTATCTCGCCGAAACACAAATAGTCGTCGGTAAACAGGATAATTTCAACCTTGTAGTTTTCTTCGTATTCCTCAACAAAAAGAGTTCTGCAATCAATAACATATATATCTTTGTTGATAATTGATAAAATTCTGTTATCACTATGGAGTACAAGGTTTATGTTATAATCTTCCGGTAATCCGGATTTGTCAAGATTAATAAGAATTGTCTCGCTATTACCATCTGATGCGACAATTTTATTATCCGCGACAAAAACAAAAATATTACTTTTATAACCTAAAATCGGGCCATAAATCTCCCCGGGGAACTGCTCATGTTTTTCGTGATATTTAAACTCCGTTTCACGGATGGTATTATCCTGATTACTTACAAATATAAAATGTTTGCTGTTCTTGTCAGCTATGAGCGTATATGCTTCACCTTTCAGCTCATATAAAGCATCATACTCAACATCCGCTTCCGAAGGTTTTGTTTCAACTTCGTTTGTTTCTATGCTTTCTGTAGTCTCCGACGTTTCATCCTCCTGACTTTCCACGGTCGAAGCACTTGTCTGTATGGTAATCGGCGCGGTGGTCTCAGTTTGCGTTTGAGCAGCGGTCTGTTCGGTTGTTGGCATGGCAGTCTGCGAATCAGTTGTAGTGGTGACAGGAGCATCAGTTGTGGCAGATGAAGTAGCTTCTGATTCAGTTTCTGACTCAGTCTGATCGATTATGCCGCTTGTTTCAGTGCTTACGGTAACTTTATGAGCTGCCCTTTTAGCCTCCTGTTCTTTGTTCATTTTAATCAATAACAATAAAACACAGAATAAAATGCATGGGATAAGTACCACAACAAAAAGATTTCTTCGCATGCCAATCACCTATCGCTATTTTTTATGACAAAAATCAAATATGCTTTCGATTAGATTATAACACAGCTCATTAAAGCTGCAAATAATTCAAATTGTAAGTTTGTGTCAAGAAAACGTGGGCAAATTATTTTCTATTCCTTTTTACTGTAGTTTAAAGCTTAATTAATTTTCCTAATGTATAGC
>JAAYGP010000303.1 GCA_012727625.1 Clostridiaceae bacterium | reverse complement strand
GCCTTTCTCAATCTCTATAATTGATTCAACAACTGTTGTAATCTTTTTAATTAAATCCTGTAAATCTTTTCCCTTTTTTATCTGCAGTTTGGAAATCATATCCAGACTATTAATGCCCAATTCTTCCTTTAAGGTGTTGTATGCCCTTAGAAAAGCATCATCAAGCTTTTGGATGTATTTTATAATCTCATCTTTTTTATTCAATAGATCATCTATAATATCCAGATTTTTCTCAGCAAAAGCTTTTGCCTGCTTTTCAGACAGCTCTTTTAATATCAGCAGTTCCTCATATTTTTTTTGTGATAATACGATCATTTGACCTGTAATTTGCTGTACCTGCATAACATTCTCCGTGAACAGGGCACATTCTGTTCCATCGTCCTTTGATTAACCCGCAGCAACATTGTTCTTCCTTGGGGTCCTTGCGATTTTTATTGCTTGCTCCCAGGTGTCCCTGAGCTGTTTGGATAAACTTAAAACCTCACTGAGTATATCGGTGTCTTTATGTAAATTTGCTTCAATCAGTCTCCTGTGCATATAGTCGTATAAAAGCAATAAACTTTCTGATATATCATATTTTCGATCCAAAGTGGACATAAACTCAAGGATAATGTTCTGAGCCTTAATTATATTTTCATGTGTCTTTGGTATATCTTTTTTTGAAATGGCATACTGTGCTTTCATAATAAATTTTACCAGACCATTATAAAGCATTAATGTAAGTTCCTCCGGCTGTGCGGTGTATACACTGTTTTCCTTGTATTGATCATAACCTGTCATTGCTTTTTCTCCTATTCCAATTTTTGTTATGTTGTTATATTATAAAACTTTACCGATAACCTTGATTCATCACGGTTATCTGGGATACAAGCCAATCCATCTGTGAATTCATTCTGTTCATAAATTTTTCAAGCTCGGCGAACTGCCTGTAATACTTTTCCTCTTTTTGCGCGAGCTTCACCATAAATTCATTAATCTTTACATCATACGATCTTATGGATTTCGCAAGGGAGTTTTCAAATTCTGAAAGCTCACCTTCAATACCCGCTTTCTCAAGAAGAATCCCTTTTCTCCCGTCCTTGTCACGAATAGTGGATATATAATCCTCAACTATGTCGGAGATCCTGAATAAAAGCCCCTGCTCCTTATACCGGGCACTTCGTTCGGAAGCTGTCAGTTCTCTTGTATATTCCGGAACAGTCTCCGATTGATTTATGAATAAATTTTTAACCTCGTCCAGTTTTTGCCTGATGGCTTCTTTCAGCCTGTCTTCATCAATTGTAAGTCTTCCCCTGTCCAGATATGACCTTGATGAAATACCGATGGATGATAAATTTATACCTGTCCCCTCCACGGTATCCACAAGAGCCATGCGCATATCGGACAGAATTTTGCTTAAAATAGGATCGTTCCTCAAAATTCCGGTTTTAGCTTTATCTTCCCATTTTTCTATCTCTTTTTCCGTTAACGCTTCCTTTTGATCTTTACTTAACGGAGGAAAATTTCTGTCATACTTTTCCGATATGGCCTCGGTAAACTTATCCACCAATTTATTATACTCATCAACAAACAATTTGATTGAATCGAACACCGAATCCACATTCTGGGTTATCTTTATGGTATCATCAGGATTTTCGGCAGTATGTACTTTCTTAAGCGTGTATTCTATTCCGTTCAGTGTAAAAG
>JAAYGP010000302.1 GCA_012727625.1 Clostridiaceae bacterium | reverse complement strand
ATATAAACGCAACAAATGCATATGTCATGGCATATTCGGATCCTAACGGAAGAACAGGGGATCAGGACTTCACAACTCCTGTTGTTCAGGTTTAAAAAATTATCCGAAAAAGAAAGCCGGTTATAATCGGAAGATGTTCCGAATGTACTTGTTGATAAGGCTGAAGAACTCAATAAAAAGAAGAGCTTTTGCTCTCCTTTTTTAAATGACCATATATATTTTCCTGAACAAATCAATTTATTGTTTAATCACCCTCGTAGTGTTGCGTCAAATGCGTTTTTAAGCCCTTGCAGGATTTTTTCCATAATCTTGTTAACATCATCATCAACAAGGGTTCTGTCATATGCGCGGAATGTAAGCGTATATGCCATGCTTTTCATTCCCTCCGGAACCTGCTCGCCTTTGTATACATCAAAAATCCGGATTTCCTCAAGGATATCTCCGCCGTTCTTTTTGAGTACCGCATCAATATCCCTTGCCGGAACATCTTCTTTAACCAGGATTGCAATATCCCTTTCAACAGCGGGATATTTCGGCAGAGGCTTATATTGCCTTATCATGTCTGCCCTTTCGATAATTGAAACCACATCCAAAACGGCAATATAAGTGTCGGTGGGACAATCAAAGTTTTCAGCCACTTCCGGGTGTATTGCTCCCATATGGCCGATAATTTTATCATTTAATGAAATCCTTGCTGTTTTACCAGGGTGGAAATAATTTAAATCCTTCTCAGGAAAAAAATCCACATCATAAATATTCATCTGCGAAAACAGCTGCTCTACAATTCCTTTCAGATAATAAAAATCAGTATTACCATATAGTCCAATTGTCAGTGTCTTTTTTTCCTCCGGAAGAAGACTGCCTCTGACTGGAATATAAACATACGATATTTCAAAGAATCCGCCATCCTTGACTTTGCGTTTGTAATTGGTTTCAATAACCCTGAGCATATCCGGGATGGTTGTGGTACGCATAATGCTGAAATCTTCCCCAAGAGGATTAGATATTATTATGGCATCCCTTAAATCGTCGTCCGGAGACAGTCTTAATTTATCAAACACTTTAGGGCTGGTGAATGAATATGTGTATATTTCATATAACCCGCTTGCAAGCATCTGCTGTTGAATAAAATCCTCCATCTTCTGGCTGTAGGTTTGCTTTCCCAGGGTTGAAGCTTTACCTGACAAAAGCGTCGCTTCAATATTGTTATAATCATAGAAGCGCGCAATTTCTTCGGCAAGATCAGCCTCGCACTGTACATCGGGGCGGAAAGACGGAACTGTCAGCATCATCGATGCCCTGTCCACTATAAACTCCAGTTTTTCAAAAAGATCCAGCATCCAGCTTTCGTTTATATCTGTACCTAGCAGGCGATTTATATTGCCAGGATTTAAAGTCATTTTGACAGGTTTTGAAACATAGAGGTTACAATCCACAATACCAGGAACCACCTTTCCGGCACCAAGCATTTCAATGAGTTGAGCCGCCCTGTTAATTGCCGGAATAACATTCTCCGCATCAAGGCCTTTTTCAAAGCGGTTGGAAGCCTCGCTGCGTATACCAAGTTTTTTACTTGTCAGACGGATTGAGGTTCCGTTGAAATTGGCAGATTCAAGCAATAACATTTTAGTTTCAGCATAAACTTCAGAATTCTCGCCTCCCATGACTCCCGCAATACCAACAGGTCTTCTTTCGTCAGCAATAACAAGCATTGATGGATCAAGTTTTCTGTCCTGTCCGTCAAGGGTTGTTATTACTTCATTTTCGCGGGCTGTTCTGACTATTATTTTCCCCCCCTGAACACATTTTAAATCAAAGGCATGCATCGGCTGACCCATTTCCAGCATGACATAGTTTGTTATATCAACAATATTGTTAATCGGGCGCATGCCTGCAGCAGCCAGACGGCGTTGCATCCAGACAGGTGAGGGTTCTATTTTAACATCTGTTACAACCCTTGCCGCATAACGGCAGCAGAGCTCTCCATTTTCTATGCTTACAGAAACATAATCCGAAGCTTTCCCCTTACCCTCTTCCTTTACATATATATCAGGCTTTTTAAACCTGGTTCCAAGGGTGACTGCAGACTCACGAGCCAGGCCTATCATGCTGAAGCAGTCAGGTCGGTTTGATGTAATTTCAAAATCCACAACAGGTCCAAGCCCGAGAACCTCTTTTACATCCTTGCCAACCTCCGGTTCGCCTTTAAATATATATACACCATATTCAGGTGCATCCGGAAGATAGTCACTCGTGAGGTTCAGTTCATTAATTGAACACATCATCCCGAAGGATTCGACTCCACGGATCTTTGAAACCTTAATATCACTCCCCGGAAGATGAGCACCGGGCAAAGCCAGGGGAATGTAATCACCCGCTTTTACATTGGGTGCCCCTGTAACAACCTGCAAGACTTCGTTTCCCACATCAACCCTTGCTATTTTCAGTTTGTCGGCATCAGGATGAGGTTCCATGGACAATATTTTTCCCACAACCACCTTATCCAATAATTCGCCGGGATCTTCAATCCCCTCAACCTTGCTTCCGGAAAGTGTCATGGCATTCGCGTAGGTCTTTACCTGAACATTTATATCAACATAATCCCTTAACCAGGAAATAGGTGCTTTCATGTAAATTCACTCCATTCTTAATTATATTAACTGTGTTCAATATGAATTGACGATTATTCTGAAATAAAATGCAGGATTTTGTCCTGAGACGGTTTAAAACTGCTTTAAGAATCTCAGGTCATTTTCATAAAAAAGTCTCATATCATCGATATTAAAGCGTGCCATTGCAGTACGCTCAACACCCAGGCCAATAGCAAACCCGCTGTATACTGTCGGATCGATTCCACAAATCTCAAGAACCTTTGGATGCACCATGCCTGAACCCAGAATTTCGATCCATCCCTCATTTTTGCAAATCCTGCAGCCTTTTCCGCCACATGTCCAACAGGAAACGTCAACCTCAGCGCTGGGTTCGGTAAAAGGAAAGTGATGAGGTCTGAGACGAATTTTTGCATTTTCTCCGAACAGACTTTTTGCAAAAACCTGCAGAGTTCCAATCAAATCACCCATGGTTACACCTTTATCCACAACAAGGCCTTCAACCTGATAAAAAATTGGAGAATGCGTAGCATCAACCTGATCCGAGCGATATACCCTGCCCAGGCAAATAATTTTTATAGGAGGTTTCTTTTTCTCCATAACCCTTATCTGAACAGGAGATGTCTGTGTTCTTAATAATACCTTGTCATTTATATAAAAGGTATCCTGAGTGTCTCTTGCCGGATGGTTTCTGGGAATATTCAGGGCTTCAAAATTGTAATAGTCCAGTTCCACTTCAGGACCTTCAGCTATTTCATATCCCATGCCTATAAAAACTTCTTTAATTTCATCCAGAACCAATGTAAGGGGGTGCTTTCTCCCTCTCGGGAAAAAAGTACCCGGCATTGATACATCTATGGTTTCCCTTTTGATTTTTTCTTCTCTTTCTTTTCTTGCCAATGCAATTTTTGTTTTCTGGATTTCTACCTCTAATTTTTTTCTGACCTCATTGGCGATCTGCCCCATAACAGGCCTTTCCTCTGCAGAAAGGGAACCCATTCCTTTAAGTATGCCGGTAAGTTTTCCTTTCTTACCTAAGAATAAAACCCTTATTTCCTCCAGGCTTTTAATATTCTGCACATTTCCCAATAAATCAAGGACTTCGGCTTCAATTGCCATTAATTGCTCTTTCATGGTCCTGTCTCCTTTCAAGTTTTATTTATGATTAGTTAATTGCTAATCTCAAATCCTTTACTAACGACAAACCAAATTTCTTCACCCTTCTTGACGAAAATATCGACCTCGATAGCTTCATTCCAGTAACATT
>JAAYGP010000301.1 GCA_012727625.1 Clostridiaceae bacterium | reverse complement strand
TGGGCAGCATTACAACTATTACTATGTGGACAAAAATGACAGGATTTATTCTGTTGATGGAACAAAGGATTATAAAACCACTGATAACCAAGTTCATTTTGTTTGCACCAAGGAAGATGGTGGATTAGTAACACCTGAAACCATTAGATATTGCAGCAGGGTAATCAATTATGAACTGATGATTCAATTCAACTTCCATGCATTAAGACATACACACGCAACCTTGCTTATTGAAAATGGTGCTAACATGAAGGATGTTCAAAAAAGGCTTGGTCATTCCAGGCTTGCAACAACAATGGATACTTATACTCATTTAACTGAAAAGATGTCCAAAAATACAGTTGAAATATTTGAAAAGGTCTGCCACCCAAAATAAAATTAGGGTGGCAAACGGGTGGAAAAACCACCCTTTTTTATTTACTTAATCCCTGAAAGCATTGTTTTATCTGGATAATTTGCAGACAACTTCCACATGATAACTCCAGGGGAACATGTCCACGGGCTGGGCTTCATGGACGATATAGCCGTTGGTGGAAAGGTATTTAAGATCGCGGGCGAGGGGGGACGGATTACAGGAAATATAGACTATGCGGCTTGGCTCCATATTGACAAGTGTTCTTAAAAGAGATTCATCACAGCCTTTTCTTGGCGGATCTACAAAGATAACATCTGCCTTCATTCCCTTTCGGTAAAGTTCAGGTATAACCTTTTCAGCTTTACCGGTATAAAATTCGGCATTATTAATATTGTTCCTGGCAGCATTTCTTTTTGCCGCTTCAATGGCTTCGGGAATGAGCTCAACCCCAAGCACGCTCCTGCAATGCTTTGCTGTAAAAAGGCCAATTGTGCCAATCCCGCAGTAAATATCCCAAACTGTTTGGCTTCCATTTAGTTGAGCATATTCCAGAGCTTTTTTATATAATATTTCAGTTTGGACCGGATTTGCCTGATAAAAAGAAAGGGGAGGGATTTCAAATATCAAATCACCTATTCTGTCTTCTATATAATCTTTTCCATACAGCGTGATATTCTTATTTCCAAGCACAACATTGCCACGCTCCGGATTGATGTTCAGAATTACGCTTTTTAGGTTTTGTATATTATCTTTAAGCTTTTGAACAAGCTTATCACTTTCGGGAACCGGACAGGATGTGGCAACAATAATAACCATAATCTGGCCTGTATAAAAACCTATTCGTGTTACTATATGCCTTATAAGTCCTTTGCCGGTTGCTTCGTCATAAACCGGCACATTGTTTTGTTCAAGATGTTCCAATACAATTGATCTTGCAATGTCGCTCATGGGATGCTGGATTTCACATTTATCTGTATTAATAATCTCATGGGTACGCTGAGCATAAAAACCGCTGATAATACCCGTTTTACCAATTCCAACAGGATACTGCGCCTTGTTTCGGTATCTATAGGGTGCTTCCATTCCTACGGTATCATGTACAAAGATATTCGGTAATCCCCCAATGCGGGTAAGATTATCAATAACTACATTCTTTTTAAACCTCAGGGTTTCAGTATATGTCATGTGCTGAAGGCTGCAGCCGCCGCACCTTTTGTAT
>JAAYGP010000300.1 GCA_012727625.1 Clostridiaceae bacterium | reverse complement strand
GTCCTATGCCATACTCTACGGGGAAAAAGGCATTATGATCAGGGAAATTGATATTACCGGGTGTTATGAACATGAGTTTGAAAAGTTCGCACAGATGATGAGAACAAAGAAGCCTGTGGAAACCTTTGAAGAATTATATGTACCGGTTGAGCTTCTGAATTGTATTATGGAATCCCTGGAAACCAAAAAAGAGGTTGAGCTTAAGGGTTTGGAGATTTAGAGTACTACCCGGACTTCGAATAGGTGCCTTAATCTGTCAGATGATGTCAGTATCTTAGAATAAAAATAATAAAGGAGCTGCTGGTTTATAATAAGCAGCTCCTTTTAGTCTCTTGATTTAACTTGTCTGTTTAAATTTCATTCTATACTCACCCGGGGTAAGGGAAGTATATTTTTTAAAGGCTCGTATATAGCTGAACCGGTTGTTATAACCAACTTTTTCAGCAATCTGCTCAATAGTATCATCCAAATCCACCAACAGTTTCTTTGACTTGTCAACCCTGACCTGTGCAACATACTCCCAGAATGTAACACCCAATTTCTCCTTAAAGATTTTGCAGAAATAGGATGAGTTATACTTAAAGTGGTCTGCGACAGTATCCAGGGATATTTCTTTCATATATACCTTTTCAATATAATCCTTAACCTCATATTCAAAGCTCCTGGAGTCATCTTTCTGCTGTTCTATCATATATTCAATTATCCTGCTGAACCATGTGCTGATCCATTCGGTAAAATGCTGTATATTTCTGAATGAATCAATGGAAGCATTAAGTATGGTATCATCACTGAAAACATCCTGGGGATTAAGGTTCATTTCATATAAGCACCTTTTAACAAGACCTATAATATTTGTCAGGCAAAGTTCAATATGCTTGAAATTTCTGTTATGGTTCATAATGTCATCGATCATTTCATTAAGGCATTGCATGGTCTTTTCATAGTCTGCCATCTGCGCAAAGGAAATCAGCTTTTGCTCGCTTTTCACAGGATAATACAGCTTGTCTTTTTCGCTTATGCTGATGTCATAAAAGCTTATAACCGATTGATCGTCTTTCAGGAAATTATACCGGAGAGCTTCCCTGGCTTCATTATATGATACCCCCACATTGGACAGATCAGAATAAAATCTTCCCAGCCCGATACTGACGGATGTGGACAACTGTTTTTCAATGGCTCCTTTTACATCTTCAAGGGTTTGTTCAACAATGGCTTCCGATTCGTTTATATCCTCCACATTCCTAAGTTTGATCAAAACAAGAATATTGTCCGTATAATCCTGGGAGCAGTTAACATCAATGCCAAGCGCAGAAAAAGCGTTGGTTACCATTTTATTGGTGGAGATTTTATACAGCTCAAGGTTTTGAATATCCAACGGATATTTATTGAAAGGATATGACTGCAGCGTGCTTTTTTGTATAATCGCTACCATGTAATAGTCTGCTTCCAGATTAATGGACAGGTATTCCGCCTTGCTTTCTATTTCATTTTTGTTGAAAAGCTTTCCGCGAATCAACTGGCTTAAAAACATTTCACGTATAAGAATTTCATTTTGCCTCAACTGGTTTTCAAGAGCCTTTTTGCTCTCAAACAAAAGATTCACGCCGCCGTCTATAAGGGAAACATCACTTATATGATCGTTTTCATTATCAATGGTTGTCATTCTCTTAATGTTCGCGACTATATTTTTAATCGGATTGTACACTTTCAGTGAAAAAAGGAAGGATGTAAGCGCAGCAACAAGCAATAATGCCGCAAGTATAATAAAAGTAGTATTTCTGATATATTTTGACTGTTCAAAAACAGCATTCTCAGACTCAATATAAAACATCTTCCAGTTATTAATCATTGATGATCCGTAATAGGCAACCATCTTTGTTCCATCCACGGAAAATTTGAAGCTTCCATCCTGTAATAAATTAAAATCAGACGGTAAATCTATGACTTCGGAAATATTCCTGTAGTAATATTCTCCGTTGTTGGACGCCAGGATAGTTCCATTTTCATTAACCAAAAAAGCATGGGAGTTATCGCCCGGGGCGGCAATATTCTTTAATAAATCAGATATTATTGCAACGTCCACGTTAAGAATGATGGCTCCCTCTTTATTTATATTTAAAAAAGGAATTTTAGCCATAAAGGTTATAACGTTGGAATACAATTCTGAGTCAAGACTGTTCCTTTTGTTGACCTTTCGTGTGTCCAGTATAACCAAAGGTCCTGTCATGCTTTCATATTCTTCATGCCAGCCTGTATCATAATAAAATCCAAAATCCATGACACCGCTATAATCAAGAATATAATTATTTTTTTCATAGAATATACAGATATTTTCAATATAATTACTTGAATTTACGGTGTTTGACATAATGTCCTGATTGCTTTTGATTACATTGTAATTGTTGGCCACTGCAGATCGGGGCATATATGCAAATTGGATAAATTTGTTATTAAGGGCATAGCTCATAGTCAGCTTTTTCATTTCTTCAAGCTGTGTATTGCTGATGCTTAAGGTTTCGTTCAATTTTTTATGCTCATATTTTTCAATTTCATCTTCCAGATTTTTTAGAATATAAAAATGAGTATAAAAACCAAGGAACGCAATTAAAAATAAGGATACAAAAATGCAAATAAAAAAGATTTTGAAAAACAGACTACCGGACATATGCCTTTTAAATTTTTTTATAAGTTCGGCAACCCTCATATACATTTTTCCCTTCTAAGTTAACTACGGGTTACATATATAAATAAGCCATTATTATTCCGGGGCTCCGGAATGTCCCCTGTCTCGCGGGTGGTCTTAAGAGAAAGCAGATTTAATAAGTATTTGTCAGCATACCTGGTAAAAAATCGCATAGCATAAAATTGCATATAAAAACTGCATGGTTATTATAGCATAATAAGTTCCCTTTTACAACAAGACGGGTTTCAAAAAGGCCGGAAAATCCAAGATTGAGATATGACAAGGGCTTCAGGGATCTTAATATATACAACACACTATAAAAAATTGCAACAGTTCATTGTTATTAGTTGTAAATGCGCCTTTTCAGAGGGTTACAGGATTCAGTTATAAATTTATTTTTGTAACAGCGTGTTAATTATTGCAACTTGAATCGAAATTCCCTATTGTTATAATAAAGTTAACAAAATAAAGATTGTGGGGAGAAGTTTTGTGAATAAGATTGACAGACTTTTGGAAAATATGACCCTAAGAGAAAAAATTGGTCAGATGGTATGCGTCAGGGCATATAATTTCAGGGATAAAATTCCTGACATGCTTTCAAAGGGCTTAATAAGCAGTCTTGGAGCCGTCATTATCACTCAGAAGGGCACGCGGGATCTTGAACCGGTGATCGATATTATCTATAACTACAAAAAGCTGTCCAGGTTCCCGCTTATGCTATATATGGACGCTGAATGCGGAATAAGGGACATGTTTAATTTCGGGACCATATTTCCGTCCCTGATGGCTTTAGGGGCAACCCGTTCCAGGGAGCTGGCCTATAAAATGGGTTACGCGATAGGAAAGGAACTCAGGGCAATTGGTATGTCAATGGCCAGCAACCCTGTTCTTGACATAAACAATAATCCTGATAACCCGATTATCAACACAAGGGCAATAAGTGATGATGTGGAGCTTGTTATTGAGCTTGCCGGGGAATATATCAGGGGAATCCAAAAAGCCGGGATTATACCAAACGGAAAGCATTTCCCCGGTCACGGCGACACGGATGTGGATTCCCACGTTGCAATGCCGGTTGTTAGACACAGCAAAGATTATTTAATGAAAAACGAACTTATGCCATACAGAGTGTTGATTAAAAACGGAATGACCGGTGTTATGACCGCCCATATCATATTCCCGTCACTTCTGGGACCTGATGAGGATGGTTTGCCTGCCACTCTGTCAGTAAACATAATTACCAACCTGCTCAGGAAAGAGCTGAATTTTGAAGGGCTCATTGTTTCAGACAGTTTGGCCATGAGAGGGATTAAGGATGTATACGGACTTGAAAAATCCGCTGTTATGGCTGTAAAGGCAGGTCATGATATAATACTTCAGGATTACAATTCGGATCCGGATATTACTCTTGATGCTGTTGTTTCTGCCGTGGAATCGGGAGAAATTGATATTAAGCAGATAAACGAATCGGTAAGGCGTATATTAAAACTAAGGGAATCTTTGGGGAATTTGAACAACGATTCCATTGATATTGATGAGGTGCGAAAAGTTGTCGGGTGCGACGAACACGTTGCCATAGCCAGGGAAATAGCGGATAAATCCATTACAGTTCTTGAAAACAGAGATATTCCTTTTATGGATGTTAATGATGAAAGAATACTTGTTATCGCAACAAAAACCGAAGAGGAAGGCAGTGTGGCGGAAGATTTGCATTCCAACATCACCGGCAAGTCAGGCTATATGTTTGAAGAATGCAAAAAATATATAGGAAACGCGGAATTCATGGTTATAAATGAAGACCCGAAACCCGAAGAAACAGAAAGTATTCTGAAACATGCCGGAAATTATAAAAAACTGGTTTTCGGCACATTCATAAGGGTAATATCATATAAGGAGGGAAGTGGAAGTATACCTGAATCACAGGCAAGGTTAATGGAAAAATTGAATGAGAGCATCGAAAATCCTGTGTTTATAATATTTGGCAGCCCCTATGCAGTGAATAAACTGCCGTTACTTAATAATTGCATTGTTGCGTACAGTGACTGCGAGTATTCGATTGATTCCGCGTTAAAAGTTTTATTTGGGGAACTGAAACCTGAAGGAAAGCTGCCTGTAAGGGTAAATGAAAAATATTACAATGGCTATGGCCTGTAAAACCGGTTAACTTAAGGGGGGGAAGTTTAATATGGCAAAAGGTTTGAAAAAGGTATTCTGTATTGTGCTGGTGCTTGGTATTGCTTTTGCGCTTACATTGTCAGGATGCAAAAAAAACGACGGAAAAACAAACGATGCAGCATCAGACGGTGGTACAATATCATCGAAGTTAAGTGAAGAGCCGTATGAGTTTTCCATTTTCAGAACAGCCTGGATGAACTTGAATGACGAGACAGACCCCGTTATTTAAGCGATAAATGAAAAGTTTAATATTAAAATCAAAATTATTACATCCCCTTATGAAACATGGGAAGAGAAATACAATATCTATGTTACATCCGGCTATATCCCGGATTTGTCAATAACAACGGGCCCCGGAACATCAAACTTCAATGAATGGGCAGCCCAGGGAATATATATGGATTTATTGGACCTTTATTGGCAATATTGCCCGAATGTCCAGAAGTATTTAAGTGATGAAATTATTGAAGCGCATATAATGGACGGGGGCAAGCTCTATGGTATTCCAAAGCCTTCGTTATCAGACAAAACTTATGCCATAAGAGCTGACTGGCTTGGAAACCTGAATATGGAAGTGCCTGAAACATTGGATGAATTATATGTGGTATTGAAAGCCTTTAAAGAGAACGACCCGGATCGGAACAATATTGATGACACTTATGGGTTGTGCGCTGAAGATACCTTATCAACAGTTGATTTCATATTCAGTGCCTTTGGTTGCCCGGTTACTCCGAATATTGCCGAAAACTGGATTCCTGACGGCAACGGTAAACTTACATCCGGTCTTTTGGCCCCCGGTATGAAGGAAGCAATCGTATATCTTAACAAGCTGTACCGGGAGGGAATTCTTGACCAGGAATGGATGCTTATAAAATCGCAGGCATGGCAGGATAAAATATTTACAGGAAAAGTTGGATTTGTTTCAACGTCATTCCAGCAAATGGTTTCGTTTACGGAATCAAAAATCAGGGAAAACGCCCCAACCTGTGAGCTTCAGGTCGTGGATGGAATCAAGGGACCGGGAGGGCTCTTTGCGCGGCCGATGCAAAAAGGCTTTTATATGGTTTCTTCAATTTCAAAGGACGTCACCAGACCCGAAAAAATACTGGAGTTCATCGACTTTTTAATGACGGATGAAGGTGACGAAATGATAAGATATGGCATTGAAGGACTAACCTATACAAAAAATCCCGACGGTTCCATCACGTTGCACGAAGATGCCATCAAGAAATATGGAATGGAGGGAGGACATAAATTCAGACAGATTATGCAGTCGACAAAAATAGACGTTCAGCCGGCAAGTGATCCGAGAGCTCCTGAATTGGCTGAAATGGCCAAGGTTCTTTACGAAGGTCCTTTCTATCCTGCTCCTACAT
>JAAYGP010000031.1 GCA_012727625.1 Clostridiaceae bacterium | reverse complement strand
TCAAAAAGTACATAAATCTTGGTGAACCGCCGTATACCGAACGGTACGTACGGTGGTGTGAGAGGACGCTGAATAAAATAATTATTCAGCTCCTACTCGATTTTGCCAACTATAATTTTACTCTAAGATGATTATTGTATTTGTTGTAAATAACTATTATACTGACGGCGGTATATCTGAATTTTCGGTTAAGGATTTTGCGGAAAAGCTATCACTCAGGGGGCATAAGATTCGAATAATTACATATGACACCGATCATACGGGCAAAAAGAATTGGGATAACAGTTTTGAAATATTTCACATATCAAAGCTGAGGAATCCTATTACCTGGTTGTTTTGTAGAAAGCAATATAAACTGTCTGCAGAACTAAGTATCATTAATAAAGCTTTATCTGGAGCTGATGCTGTACATATATGTCAGCCTTCAATACTCGGAAGAGTGGTATATAAAGTAGCTGAACGGGCAGGTATTCCCGTAATTGCCGGATTTTACACTAAGCCTGAAAATATAATACGCAACATTGGGCAGGATTGGTTCATCCCAAGTGCGCATATCATTTATTTTCTGTGGCGTTGGTTTTTTTACCGGAAATTTTTACATATTCATTGTTTATCCAAATCTGTTGCTGCACAACTTCGTTCTCATGGATACAAAGCATGGCTTTATGTCATATCAGATGAAGACATATCAAATGAACAAGACTCATTGAACCTCAACATGAAAAGAATGGAAAGTATTTATTTATCTTTATCTAAAAAACAAAATAAGAATGAATATGCCAAAGGGTTGCTGTTCCAATTGTTTTCCCGATTGTTCTATATGGGTTTTGCCATACCTCTTATGCAATTTTGGATGCGTGTTGTCCTGGGAGCGAAAATAAAAGGTAAAAGCAATCTAAGAGGACTTCACGGTGCGGTTACGGTTTGTAACCATGTACATTTTCTGGACAGTGTTATAGTGAGTCTGGCGCTTTTTCCGAGGAAAGCAACTTTCCCAACCTTTGCAAAAAATGTAAAATCCCTTTGGCCTGGGAAAATAGTACGAATACTCGGTGGTGTACCTATTCCGGAAAATTTCAGTGAAGTTAAAACATTTTTCGATGAAATGGAATCAGTGAAGTTAAAACATTTTTCGATGAAATGGAATTTCTTTTAAGAAAAAATCATATAGTACACTTTTTTCCTGAAGGAATAGTGAAGCCATATTATACCGGGTTGCGGAGTTTTAAAAAAGGTGCTTTTCATTTAGCTGCTCTGGCCAATGTTCCAATTGTCCCTATGTTAATCACTTTTGAGCCACCTAATAGAATATATAAGTTGATACGAAAAAAGCCTGTAATGACCCTTCATATAGGGAAACCCATTAATCCTATGGATACTGAGCCTAAAACTGATGCACAGCTTCGTATGAAAATAGTATACGAGATAATGGATAGACAGAGGGACGGTTCTTTTGTCTAGAAATAAGACACCGGTAAGACATGGGGACGGTTCTTGCGTCTATGTCTGCTTTTGGACATGACGTGAAGACATAATAACGGTTCTTGAATGTTGGGTTAATGGGGTATTTTGTGCGTGAATTCGAAAACCCGTAATTTTT
>JAAYGP010000299.1 GCA_012727625.1 Clostridiaceae bacterium | reverse complement strand
CCAAAACCCGGTAGATTGTATATTTAATATTACCGGGTCTTCCGTATTTATTAAGCTTCACCGCAAAACCGGAAAGCTTTCTGATATTGGCGCACTCTTTAATCTTTATAACCACAGGTCTGTCTTTATCAAGAGGCAGGGAAAAGAAAGGCTGTTCGTACAGGTTATATTCATAGTCATAACATTTAGCCATACAACAAGTCCTCCAAAACCGGTAATTAGTATACAAAGAGATATATATTGGTTTTGTATTAATACTGTGTCTTTAAAGAAAGGCCAGCTGCTAAAGCCCGCCAGCCTTATACCTTTAAGCAGACACATGAAGCCTTTGAAATTTTTTTGAAATTTAACCTTTAAGCCCGGTTAAGCTTATACCTTCAACAAAATATCTCTGACAGAATACATACAGAATGAATACGGGAACCATGCAAATAACAGCCCCAAGCATCTGCATGCCGTAATTTCCGTCAAGCTGTACCATGGTACCAACACCTACGGTCAGGTTGTACATTCCGGGATCGTTCATGTAAATCAATACAGGCAGATAAATATTCCAGTATGCAAGGAAAGCGAATATACCCATTACGGCAACAGGTGTTTTCACCATTGGGAAAATAATTTTGAAGAAAGTATAAAAGTCGCCCGAACCATCTATCAAAGC
This sequence comes from Clostridiaceae bacterium, assembly GCA_012727625.1. Taxonomy (GTDB): domain Bacteria; phylum Bacillota; class Clostridia; order DSM-8532; family DSM-8532; genus JAAYGP01. The sequence goes on along the minus strand of JAAYGP010000299.1, from coordinate 6,002 downwards.
CGCTTCAATAATGGAATCGGGAAGAGTGGTGGCGTACTGCCTCATAAGAAACATATTTGAAATTGACCACATTCCGGGTACCAGTATGGCCAGGTAAGAATCCGTAAATTTAAACACGGTGGTATACATAACATAGTTTGGTACAAGGGAAACCTGGGACGGAACCAGCATCATGGATATATACAGTAAAAACAGAAAATTGCGGCCCTTGAAATTCTTTTTGGCCAGAATATATCCCACCAGGGTATTTATGAAAGTACCTGTAATCACGGGAACAATAGCGTAAATAAAGCTGTTTTTGACCCAGGACAGCGCTTTATCGTTGGAAAAGAAATTCTTATAGTTTCCGTAGTAAATATATTCAGGAATCCAGAAGTTTTTTCTGGGGACAATCGTTCTTGTATCTGAAAAAGATCCTGTTATCATCATAATAAAAGGAAAGATAAAAAGCAGGGCAAATATTATTAATCCTGACCAATATATAATTTCACCGAATTTTGACATTTTTGTATTCATAATCATCAAACTCCCATCGTTTCATTGGCTTAAGCTTTCTTATTCATAGCTGACTCCGGTACCTAAAACCCTGTATTGTATAAATGTTATTGTGGCTATAATTATGAACAGAACATAGGATACTGCAGCGGCATAACCAAGCTGTCCCAGTTTGAAACCGTTGTTGTATATAAGGTAAACGATAGTTGTGGATTCGCCTGCGGGCCCTCCCAGCGTGAGAATGTTTATAACATCAAACACCTGGAAGGAACCTATGGTCGACAGAATCAACGCATACAGTATAGTGGGTTTCAGGAGCGGAAGGGTAATCTTACTGAAAATTGTCCATTTTCCTGCCCCGTCAATCAATGCGCTCTCATAAAATGAAGACGGAATACCTTTAAGCCCGCCCAAAAAATATACCATCAGGCTTCCGGCTCCCATGTAAACACCCAGGGCTGCGAGTATAGGAAGCACAGTAGTGCCGTCACCCCAAAACGGTATGGGGCCAAGTCCGATTTTTCCGATTATGGCGTTAAACACTCCTCCCTCGTCACTGGCAAAAAGATACTTCCATACTGCTGCCAGCACTATACCTGAGGTTATGGACGGCAGGAAGAAAACAGAACGGAAAAAACGAATTCCCTTACGCTCACGGCTTAAAATATATGCAAAAAACAAACCCAGTACCATAACGGCAGGTACATACAACAGAGTATATTTTACTGTTACAACCATGGATTGCCAGAAATTTGAATCCTGCAAGACATCTATCCAGTTTTCAAGCCCTATAAATCTCCATCTGCCATTTGCAAAATTTCTGAAAGAAATATTCGTAAAACTTGTGAAAAGTCCAAAAAGAACCGGATAGAATACAAATATTAAAAAATGTACCGTTACTGGTACCAGAACTATAATCGCCATATAGTTCTTCTTCCAAATTTTTATAAGCTTTTTGGAGAACGGTTTTTTATCTTTTTTCTTATCCTGAATTACTGTTTTCATGCATTCACATCCCTGAATTCTAAATCTTTGTTATTTGTTCAATACACCATGAAGCTTGTGCCAGGTGCATTCCTTAATTTTCGGAAATTTACTTTATGTTAAAGAGGGTTAACCCTCACTTATATTTCTTTATACAAAGGAAGAAATTGCATGACAATTTCAACACATCCGGGCTACATAACAATAAGCAATATTTCTATCTCCCATAAAGGCAAAAGCACTATTCTGACTGAATTATAAATTTTCAAGTTTAAAAAGCAGATTTGCATTTATTCATTCATGCAAATGTCAAAGTCTTCTGCAATCTCCCATGGATTGATTCCAGGATCTTACCTGACTTGCAAAAAGTATATCCACACCGATTGTAGCAACCATTTAAAACTAAACAATAATAAGCAATGCGTCACAATTAAAATTTCATTTTAACAATGTAATAAATGGCAAGTCACTCCTGATTTACAGCATTAGTTCATCCGTACCGGACAGGTACGGATGAACTAATTAAACTTTTAATTAGTTGCTGCTGTTATATTTTTCAAGATCTTTTTCAAGCAGCTGTCTCATTTCTTCCAGACCTTCATCAACAGTTACTTTTCCTAACAGTATTTTCTGACGAATTTGCATTATCGGGTTAAAGTCAGCTGATACGACAGGGTGTACAACACCTTTTATCTCATCGTAATTTGCATAGATTTCCGCAAGCTGGTCATATCCCTTTATATCTTTAAATACGTTTCCGGCAGATTTGCGTGTGGGCATATATCCTGTTCCCAGGGCAAAGGCGGAGCCATTTTCTGTGTTTGTCATTATCTTCAGAAGTTCAACCGTGGCATCCACATTTTCCGGACCCTTTGGAACCATGAATCCACCGATTATGTCAATTCCGACCGATTTGGACGAATCCTTGTATTTTAAAGCAGGACCTACAACCCATTCAAAAGGCGCTTCCTGAAGCTTCTGATCCTTAATCTGTATTCCGGAAAAATAGAAAGAAGCCAGTTTTCCGTCGCAGAAGTCTGCAACTCCGGATGCAGATGGACCAGAGCCCGTGGATGTAACACTTTCCATTGGTGTGTACTCATTGTCCACCCAGCTTTTCAGGTATGTGTATAAATCTTTGAATACCTGGTTGTCTTTTCCGACTTCAACCTTGTCATCAAGTGTAATGTAGTCTGTATCCTCAGACCATAAAATTGCTGAATAACCGCTCAGGTTATCATAAAGATTGCTCTGAACATATGACTGAAAACCTTTCTCTTTACATTGCTTCAGGAAAGCGTCAAATTCAGCCAGAGTTTTTGGTAGATTGTTTTTGTCCCAACCCACTTGTTCGAGAATGTCAACATTGTACACTATTCCGTAAGTAGCCAGAAGAACAGGCGCGATATACAATTTGCCGTCATAGGAAGAGTCAGGTATACCCAATAAGTCATCCATTTCATCGGCAAAATACTCATCAAGGGCTACAAGCTGATCGTTCGCGGCATAAACTACCATCTCTTCCGGAAATGTGTACATTGCATTCGGAACGTTATTGCCCGTAGACATTACAAGCTGCTTCTTTGTTGCTGAATCTGCCCATGGCAAAATGGTAATATTAACTTTCATGTTGGGATAAATCTCATTAAATTCATCGACTGCTTTCTGAGCCCATGCTTTTTGAGCATCGTCAGACTGGAAACCTGCAGGATTCATCCAGAATTCAATTGTACCTGATGCCTGTTTGGGATCGGGAGCGGTAGTTTCCGCCGGACTTTGCGTTGCCGCAGTCGTCTGCTGTGGCTGATTGACTGTTCCACAAGCTGCAAGCATGGATACAATAATCATAATGGACAATAATGCAGTTAATAACCTTGAAAGTCTTTTCATGATCTTTCCTCCTTTAAATAAATTCCTTTTTTATATCAGGCCGATCAAACAGAAATTGATCGACAACCAATCCATGTTAGAAATTTTGTGAAGTCAGTGCCTTGTAGAGTTCGGGTCTGCGTGCTTTCATAAGCCTTTCCCTGAAGTTGTAACTTCTTACAACCATTCCGTCTTTGTAGACAAAGCTTTCATGGTTTATAACAGCGTCAACGTCAATCTCAACAGAATACAACCCTTCACGATCATAATAGCTTGCGAAAATTGTTTCACCGGTGGGATCAATAACGTTTGTCCTGTGGGCTACCTGGGAAGACGGGAAATTGCTCATCAAAACCATTATCCCGTTTTCAATGGCAAAAGCTCTTGAAAACCCTTCATTGACATGAACCGCATCAGGACCCCAGCTTTGAGATTGCAGGATGACAAGTTCAGCACCCTTCAAAGCATATATGCGGGGTATTTCCTGACAATAGGCATCAGCACATACCATGACTCCAACCGTGGCAAAGTCCAGCTCCACTACGGGTAGATCCCTGCCAACCTTATCAATTTTATCATACATGAAACAAAGACCGTTTACTTTTTCATACGACAGTATTTCTTCACCATTCCTGTCAAACAGTACGGATATATTTCTTTTATCAATCTCCTGGTTGATTAATATGTAGCATTTGTTTTCCTTCGCGATTTCGGAATACCTGGATTTAAGATCATCTGTCATCTCATTTGTAGGCGCGGAAAGCTCTGAAAATATCACCATGTCGGAATAACCGGCAGCTTCCCTCATGTAGACAAAAAGCTTCTGGTAATTTAAACTTTTCTCAGATTCATTGCCCCAGACACCGATAGTATCTTTATAGGCCATGTGGGCAAATGTAATAACCGGCTTTTTAACCGGATAACATTTTTTGCTGTATTTATAGGTTTTTGCCAAATCATCAAATACGCCCCGTTCATTTTGATGCCATACCGGATGGCCAAGTCCGTACAGATATTTTTTGCTGTTCCTTTTCATATCCATAGGAAGTGAAAATACAATTGCACCTGCATCCCTTCCGGTGCTGCACAGTAATTCTCCACGCAAATCATATACACAGGCCCTGCCGGGCAAAAGGCCCAGACCATTTGAATTAAATGTATCAGGATGGTCAATTTTGTCATAGTCCTCGGCTGTCGCGCCATGCAATGCATCATAGTTGTTTGTCATATACATTTTTTTGTTGCTGGCATAGGTGGCTGATACAACAAACATAAAATTCATAACTGCCCTGGCATGAAGCAATCTTTGTATCAGCGTATCATCCCTCAAAGGCTCAATGCCCATGCTGCAAAGAAGAAATTCCGCTCCGAAACGGGAATATGATTCTGCCAACTCAGGGAAATATATGTCAGATCCTGCAAGCAGTGCAACTTTTGCAATATCTAATTCAAAAACCGGTAAATTGTCACCAAGAGAGATGTCCGGATCAATCCCCTCTATTTTATGGGTTTTTACATATTGACCGCAGGGTTGTCCGTTCCTGTCCAGTATTTCTGAGATTGAACAATTATCTTTATAGTAGTTGTAAACAAGATAGCATTTTTTACTTTTTGCAAAATTTACCATTAAATCGAGCTTTTTCTGCGAATCCGGATCAACTTTTCCAATTACATACTGAGGTAATAACAGCAAATCAAATTTGCTGTCATTCAGGTCATCAAGGGCATTTTTCAACTCGTTGTAAGTGACCGTTGGAATTTCAAAATTTTTCTCATTAATACCTAATGCTACAGTTGCAATAACAGGTTTTCCCTTCATTTTTTAACCTCGAATTGATTTATTTCTTTATTTTATTTTGACTGTATTATATTTTTTTATGCAGATGTCTAACGTCTAACATCTAAATAAAATGTTATCACCCTTTTACCAAAATGTCAATACAACCTTTTATTTTTTTGTTACAAATAATTATGGCCGATTACTGTTCACACACTAATTCAGTTACTGATCAGATCAGATATTGCGGAAAGGAAAAAAGACGCCTCTGTTTCCTGCACAATATCCTGGTCCGGGCAGCAGTCAAACCGGATTGGTGCGTGAACAGTAATATAAAGAAAGTTGTGTTTACTGTTCGTGGATATTGTACAATTGTAAAAACTTTAACAATGTTGGATAACCAACTTCAATCCAGGCTTTTGTTTTGCAAAAAGCATAACATTACTGTGTATTTTTAACGTTTGTGATAAAAAACTCTTAAGCAGCAACTTACCAGCGTTTGCAAACAAAGCTCTTGTTTCCGGCATTGTACAGTATCCATTGCTTGATAAACTTAATTAACCGCTGTCAGAAAGCCTTTGCAGTTTTTTAATCAGATAAGAAGCCAATGCCATCATTATAGCGGTAAAAATAAGCAAATACTGCTTATTCTGAAGTACCATATTAAAGACAGAAATTGTTTTCCCGTCTGTAATTTCAATAAATTTTTTCCCAAAAAAAGCACCGGTAAACGCCGCAAAATTGCTCATGGCTGAATAAAATCCTATATAATTTGTTAGCTCTGATTCCGGCAAATTAATATATGGCAAATTTGAAAAAACAATATTTATCCCCGGGGCAAAAATAAATCCAAAAATCATGGACAGCGGATATAAGT
>JAAYGP010000298.1 GCA_012727625.1 Clostridiaceae bacterium | reverse complement strand
TAAGGCTGGCCTATTTCATTCCATATGTATCAAACACTGTCGCGGTATCAATATTATGGATGGCTATGTTTGATCCGTCCCAGGGACCTGTTAATCAGCTCCTTACGGCATTTGGAGTTCAAAACCCGCCGAAATGGCTCGTTTCGCCGGATTGGGCGATGATTACAATTATTCTTATGTCGGTTTGGACCCGTATCGGGTATTGTCTTATTATATATTTGGCAGCACTGCAAAATTTGCCGCAGGAATTATATGAAGCGGCAGATATTGACGGCGCTAACTGGTATAGAAGATTTATAAGCATAACCTTTCCGTTGCTGACACCAACAACATTTTTCCTAATTATAACCCAAACGATAAGCACTTTCCAGGTATTCGCCCCTGTAAATCTTTTAACTCGCGGAGGCCCTGGCACAAGCACGACTGTTTTGGTGTACCAGTTATACAGGGAAGCTTTCAGATTTTATCATATGGGTTATGCTTCCGCCATTGCAATGGTGCTGTTTGCAATAATATTTACTGTTACCTTAATACAGTGGAGGTATCAAGATAAATGGGTCAATTTCTAAGAAAAAATAAAGAAAAAAATAAGTTTATTATAAAAATAATATTAACTGTTATAATGGCTGCAGGAGCTCTACTGTTTATCACTCCATTGCTTTGGATGGTTTCCGCTTCATTGAAAAAAGCAGGCGAAGTGTTTGCATATCCCATTAAGTGGATACCTGACGAGTTTATGTTTTCAAACTACAAATTCGTATGGATGAACAAATACTATCCATTTTATATAGCCTATTATAATTCAATAAAGGTCACGTTCCTGACAATAATCGGGGCATTGTTTATATGTACAACAGCAGCATACGCTTTTACAATGATAGAGTTTAAAGGGCGTAATGCAATATTCATGATGTTCCTTGCAACCATAATGATACCGCCCCAGGTTACGTTAATTCCAAGGTATGCCTTGTTCTACAAGTTTAATCTGTATAACAACCATCTTGCCTTGATTCTGCCCGGTTCCTTCTTTGTTTTGGGAATATTTTTGCTAAGGCAGTTTTATCTTTCAATACCCATGGAACTACCTGAATCGGCTAAGATTGACGGCGCATCCCATTTTGTTATACTGACACGGATAATACTTCCGGTTACAAAGCCCGCGATGGTTTCAATTATAATTCTTGTCTTTATAACAATGTGGAACGAATACTTAAACCCGTTGATTTTCATCACGAAAAAGCAGTTATACACAATACCGCTGGGGCTTCAGGCCTTGCTAGATGATGAAATGAGGAATTATAACTATATAATGGCTGCCGCCTCAAGTGCAATAGTAACTGTAATAGTAGTATTTCTGTCAATGCAGAAATATTTCATACAGGGTATTACAAGAACAGGCATTAAGGGGTAGTGAAGAGGGAGGATAAACAAATGTCAGGATATTTTTATAAAAAAGAAATACCGGTAACAGATGAGGTAGAAGTACTGGTAGTGGGCGGAGGTTCCGCAGGAATAGCGGCCGCAACTGCAGCGGCAAGAAGGGGAGTCAGCACCATGCTTGTGGAAAGCTACGGATGCTTGGGGGGGATGGCTACCACCGGCCTGGTCGGCCCCTTTATGACCAGTTTTGACGCAACCGGAGAGGTTCAGGTAATAAAAGGAGTATTCGATGAGCTTGTGAGAAATATGGAGGAGCGCGGAGGAGCAATCCATCCGTCAAAGGTACGTTCAGGAAGTACATATTGCTCATTCATATTAAGGGGACATGATCATTGCACGCCTTTCGATCCTGAGGTTCTTAAAATTACAGCGGAAGAAATGGTTCTTAAGTCAGGCTGCAGATTATTATTATACACAAAGATTATTGACGTAATAATGGACGGTGACAGGATATCAGGCGTGGTTGCCGCATGCAAATCAGGCCTGAGGGTTATAAAGGCACAGGTTGTTGTAGACTGCTCGGGAGATGCCGAAATTGCCTACATGTCCAATGTGCCCTGCACCCTTGGATCGGAGGAAGACAACTGGATGCAGCCGGCCTCAATGTTTTTCCGGGTTGGTAATGTTAATTCCGACGCTGTTGAAATTGAAATCAGCAGAAACAGATACCGCTTAGGTTTTGACGGTAAACGGAACTGGGGCACATTCCACTGGATCGTAACCGAGGGAATTGAAAAAGGCGAATGGGACATAGACAGAAGCTCCCTGGGCATGTATGAAAGCAATGTTAAAGGTGAGTGGAGACTTAATGTCAGCAGAATAACCGGCATTGACGGAACGAAATCCGAGGATCTGACCTATGCGTCAGTTGAAGGAAGAAAACAGGCATTTAAGATATTTGAGTTTTTGAAAAAGTACGTACCTGGATATCAGAATTCAAGACTCATTGATACCGGCGCATGTGTAGGCATTCGCGAAACAAGGCATATAAAAGGCGAATACATACTCAACGAGGATGATTTGCTGGATGGGATAATACCGGAGGATTCAATTCTGATGGCATCCAATTCTGTTGATATACATGCTAAGGGACAATATAAAGGCAGCGGCGTTTATACAACAATGCGCAAGGGACGCTGGTATGGAGTCCCATACAGAGTACTGGTACCGCTGAAAGTTGAGAATCTGCTGGTAGCCGGAAGACCTGTTTCCGCAACACCAAACGCGGCTTCTGCTATAAGAGTTATGCCGCCATGCTTTGGAATGGGCGAGGCCGCAGGAACAGCAGCAGCCCTTGCAGTAAAATCAGGTACGACACCTCGCAGCGTAAACGTAAAAAGATTAATTGAGATGCTTAAAGAACAAGGCGCATTTTTGGAACAGGATAAATGATTTTTCAGCTCCTTTCGTGACCAAAGCCGGGGAGCATGTTAAGTGCTCCCCGTTTAATGGTCACAAAAGCAACAATTGAAAGGAACACCGGAAACAGCGCGCTTCAGATATTAATTTACTCTTGAAAAGACACCAAATAAAGGATAGGAGTGCATATGATGAAAAAAGTATTTGTTACAATTCCGGACTTATATGCCAAAAACCCCGAAGCAAGGGAATTACTTATTTCCAACGGCTTTGAAGTAATAGAGACACCGATTAGCGATTGGCATACATATGAAAAGCTTGATATGATACTGCCCGAAATATGCGGAGTAATCGCCGGGGGAGTCGGCAAATTTGATGAAAGCTTCTTTAAAAAGGCAAAGAATCTTAAAATAATAGCAAAGACAGGAAAAGGGCTTGATAATGTTGATTTTATAAAGGCCAGGGAATATGGAATTTCAGTTACTAACACCGGCAGTGCAAATGCAAACGGTGTTGCCGAACTGGTAATTGGCCTGATGATATCCCTTGTAAGGCAGATTCCAAAGCAAAACCGCAACACAAAGAACAGAATCTGGGACAGAATTCCGGGCACCGAAATTAAAGGCAAGAAGGTTGGCATTCTTGGTTTTGGGGCAATTGCACAACTGGTTGCGAAAAAGCTTTCCTGTTTTGACACAGAGGAAGTATGCGCATATGATTTATATCCAAATTATGAAGCAGCCAGAAAGCTTAATGTAAAAATAGCCGACCTTGATTACGTTCTGAAAAACAGTGATATAGTCTGTGTGCATTTGCCCGGTGTAAAGGAAACCTACAGGCTCATGTCCGAAAGTACGTTTTCAATAATGAAGGATGGCGCATATTTTATAAACGCTGCAAGAGGAAGCATTGTTGACGAAAAAGCTCTTTATGACGCTCTTGTGTCAGGAAAACTTGCCGGAGCGGCAATAGACGTATATGAAAAAGAGCCTGCCACTTATGACAGTCCATTGTTTAAGCTGGATAATGTAATATGTACTCCTCATATCGGAGGTACAACATATGAATCCCTTACAAGCGACTGTATACTTACTGCCGAGGCAATAATTGATGCCATAAACGGAAAGACCCCTAAAAACCTTGTTAATTAGCAGCTTAAACAATCCTGCTTGAAACCTCCATCTATAGAGTGGGGTATAAAGCCTCGTTATAAACCAGTTTTATCCTTATTAAGAAAAGATATATAACTGAATGATGCTTACACAACTTTAGAGTCAGGGTTATAAAACAGTAAACATGCGAGGTTGGAGCGATAAGGAGTTGATTGCAATGCAAATAGCAAGAATCAAAGAGCTTAAGAATTTATACCGGGAAGTGCTGCTAAACGATATCGTGCCATTCTGGACAAAGCATTCGGTTGATTGGGTAAATGGTGGCTATTACAGTTATCTGGACAGGGATGGAACAATTCTCAATACCGATAAATCAGTCTGGATATTAGGCAGGCAATGCTGGTTATATTCAAGGCTTTACAACACTGTCGAAAAACGCAGCGAATGGCTTGATATAGCTAAAAACGGCTATGACTTTTTAAACAAATATTGCTTTGACAGTGACGGCAGAATGTTTTTTCAGGTTACACAGGATGGTAAGCCTTTAAGAAAGCGCAGATACTTTTATTCTGAAACCTTTGCCGTTATGGCCTATGTCGAATATGCCAGAGCAACAGGTAATGATGAATCCCTTGAAAAAGCAAGAAATGTCTACAAATCTATAATAAGAATGTATGAAACACCGGGAATTCTTACGCCTAAAATTATACCTGAGACCAGAAAATTAAGATCCCATGCCAACACAATGTCACTTTTGGCTACAAGCCTGGTTATAAATGAAGCCGATGAGAACAGCTGCTATGAAAAAGTAATAGATAGCTGTGTTAACGACATTTTCCGTTATTTTGTCAAAAAAGACAGAAAGGCATTGCTGGAGGTTGTCGGAGAAAACGGTGAGATAATTGACAACCCGGACGGCAGGTGCATAAACCCGGGGCATTCCATAGAATCCTCATGGTTTTTAATGCATGTGGGTATGCGAAAGAATGACAGGTCAATCATAAATCAGGCTTTGGAAGTACTGGACTGGTCTTTTGAGAGAGGCTGGGATAAGGAATTCGGGGGATTATTGTCCTTTGTTGATCTTGATAATAAGCCACCTGAAAAGGTTGAATGGGATATGAAGTATTGGTGGCCCCATACCGAAACACTGTATGCTATGCTTCTTGCCAATTACATAACAGGTGATGCCCGATACGAAGCTCTATACAAAAAGGTGCATGAATGGACCTTCAAGCATTTTCCCGATCCGGAGTATGGTGAATGGTTTGGATATCTGCACAGAGACGGAAGCGTATCCCTGCCCATAAAAGGTTCGGTTTGGAAAGGGCCTTTCCATATACCAAGACAGCTTCTTTACGG
>JAAYGP010000297.1 GCA_012727625.1 Clostridiaceae bacterium | reverse complement strand
TGGCTAAACAGGATAAAGTGTTCGACAATATTTTGCCGCATTGTTCGATACAGCGAATGGCCGGTTCCGAAAATTATGATGACCACTGGCACACTCCGCGGATACGTTTTGACATAACGAATGATGCTCTGCAATTTTTAACGACAAAAGTTACACTTCACGGTTGCGGATTGACATATCCAATGTTGGATCTGCAAGCTTTAAGCAAAAGTGACCCTGACTTTCAGGTTCTTTTCTGCCGGTAAAACAATTGAGCGTTCATCAGCATCAAACATAACCCACGGTTTACCGTTTACTGAAACCGAAGCAATTTTAACAGCAGGATCATCGATTGGAGAAACATAGAATTTCCTGTGCTTATCCGAATTGCTGAAAATATAATTCAGAACAGCAGACTGATTGCTGGCATATGTATTAAGGTAAAGGTAATTAAGTAAGGCATGTTCCATTTCATGATAGGAGGTTCGCCAGGGCTTTGCTTTTCTGTCATCTGCCTCCGGCACCCCATCGGGTGTAACAGCGGTAAAATCACTGCCGTGTTTTTCATCTCTTATATGATTATACCAGAAAACTTCACTTTTTTGAAACCTTTCAAGATACTTTTTTTCTTTTGTTAAATTATAGAGCTGAAGCTGTAAAAAGCAGCCATAACAATGTATCCAGTTGGAGACCATACTGACGGGAATGGGTTGGTGGGGATATTCTTTTTCCACCATGTCAAACCAACCGCCGCGTAAAGAGTCCCAGCCAAATTCACCGGTTTTATCGCCAAGAACCTTTCCATGCTCTAAGTATTTGCTGTTTCCTGACTGATGGTAAAGCCTTATAAAGGACAAGGCTGCTGTAAGCTGCGCGCCGATGTGTATATATTCTCTGTTGTCATATATATACGGCTTGAATGCCCATCTGCGATCATACTCATTCATGTAGCCGTTAATCCATCCGTTAACAGGATCAAGCATTTTATCAAGGGATATATCTGTCAATTCACATTGCCATTCCAAAACATCCGGATCTCTTGTGGCAAGCCACAAATAAAGCAGGAGCGAGCCCACATAGCCATAATGGGCATGCTTGTTTTTACCTGAATCTTTAACAGTAAGATCTCGTTCCAACGCCTGATAGTAGCCGCCATATTCTTTGTCACATCCATATGTTTTTTGAATTTCCATGGACTCATAAATAAAAGGCAGCACCCTTGAATCACCGGTAGTTATATAGTACATGGCAAGCCCCACATTTGAATAAAGCTGCAATGGAATGCTCTTTGTAGTTTCAAGGGGTTTACCGTCCCTTGTTATTTTATCGTACCATCCGCCATATTCCTTGTCCCAGCCATGCTCCAAAAGAAATGAGACCCCGTCTCTGGCCGCGTTAATATACTTTTCATCACCAAATAAAAGATACGCAGCAGAAAAACCAAATATTTGCCTGCTTATCATAGCCGGATATTTGTCAAAGGGAGGCAATGCTTCCCACTGCCTGGACAAATTGGTGAAAAAGCCGCCATATTCTTTGTCAATTGAATACTCATACCAGTATGGTATTAAATCAATAAGGGCGTGACGATGCCAGAAATCAGGATCCAAAAACATTGCTGCATCGATATTTTCCTGCTTCTTATAATTTGTTGTTATTTTTTTGGTTCCGTCTGAATTTTTTGCGTAACTCATGTCAAAAGATCCCCTTTTTTATCTTATTACGAGGTTTGACCATAGTTGAGCTGCTGCATAAACTGAATTGGTGGAAAAAACTATAAGAATACGCCCTCGTTTTATATAGAATTTTACAACAGCGGAAGCATTTGCGCAAGCAATTGGTCAGCTAAAATTTGTGATAAAGAAAAGCCGGCTCATACTGTATGAAAGCCGGCTTTCGATCTTAATCTGTTTATTCTGGAAGCTTTTTATTGCTTTTATCTTTAATAACGTACTGATCAAAGCATATGAATCCTATTATTGCGATACCAATCAGATCCATAATTATGTTCGGATCGATCAGCATAAGCCCTCCGATAACGGCAGGAATCCTCTGCCATATCGGAAGCGGCTTTTTCATATAGCCTTCAAGCCCTCCGGCAATTGCAAACATACCAATGGTTGAGGTTATAATTATTTGCACAACCTCAAAAAACGTTGTGTTGATTAATAACATCTGAGGACTTAATACAAATATATATGGGATTATAAATGCTGCTATGGCAAGCCTTGTTGCAATAACACCCGTCCTTATGGGGTTTCCCCCCGAGATTGCGGCACCCGCATATGCAGCCAGGGCAACAGGCGGGGTTATATCAGCTACAATACCAAAGTAGAATACAAACAAATGGGCAGCCAGTACGGGAGTTCCCGGAATAAGCTTCAGGATTATGGGTGCGGTGATGGTGGCCATAATAACATAGTTTGCAGTTGTGGGAACACCCATGCCTAAAATGATACACGCAATCATTGTAAGAAACAGGGCAACAATATTAATTCCGCCGGACAGCATTAAAAGACCGTCAGCGAGTTTAAGCCCAATGCCAGTAAGTGAAACTATACCGACAATAATTCCTGCGATGGCACAAGCGGCTGCAACCCCTATTGTGTTTTTCGCGCCGTTTTCCAGCGCGTCAACAAAAGTTTCCGGTGTAAGCCGGGTATCCTTTCTGAACATACTTACCACTATAGCTGCAAGGATTGCAAGGCATGCGGCACGTGAAGCAGTATACCCTATTGACATGGTTACTATTAGTACGATAATTGGTAAAAAACAGGTAGCCCTTTTTAAAAAGCAGTTTGAAAAAGTTAGGAATTGATTCTTTGGGCAGACCTTTTAAACCAAGCTTTTTTGCCTCGAAATGCACCATAAGAAAAATCCCTGAAAAGTATAATACTGCAGGGAAAACCGCAGCTAGAGCTATTGTTGAATAGGGATGCTCTGTCATTTCAGCCATTAAAAACGCGGCTGCTCCCATTATTGGCGGCATTATCTGCCCACCGGTTGAGGCAGCGGCTTCAACAGCTGCCGCAAAATCCTTGTCATAACCGGTTTTCTTCATAACAGGAATTGTAACGCTGCCTGAGCCTACTGTGTTTGCCACCGAGCTTCCGGAATACATCCCCTCAAGAGCGCTTGAGATAACGGCAACTTTTGCGGGACCGCCAACCGAACGCCCTGCAATGGAATTGGCAATATCTATAAAAAAGACACCGATATTTGTTTTTTCAAGAAATGAGCCCAGAATAATAAACAGAACGATGAAAGTTGAACAAACACCAATAGGAGTACCGATTACACCATCCAATGTATAAAACAGGGTATAGATGATACGGGTTATTGAATATCCCGCAGCGAAAGCATATATGATAAAAGCGCCTGCCACAACCAGAATCGGAACGCCCCCAACCCTTCTGCAAACTTCTGCAACTACCAATATTCCAACAATTCCGATTATAACTTCCAGTTGGTTGATTCGTGTTGCCTTCATTGCCATTGCTTCAAAATTAATAACAAAATAGAAAAAACAACCGCTTCCAACAACAGCGAGTATGACATCGTACCATGGAATATAATTAACACGTTTTTTGGCCTTTCTTTTTGCGGGATACAATGTGAATGCCATAAAAACAATAAGAGCTACAAAGGATGCTCTTCGGATCTGTTCAGGCCAGGCACTGATCAAATTCATATAAAAAACAAACAAAGAAAATGCTGTGAGAATATAACGGACGATTTTTCTTGGTATACCTGAATAATGTCTTGTGTTTGACTCGCGATCATATTCGGCCATTACTTCTTCCACATTGATTTCTTCTATGTCACCCATGGATGTTGCAGTCTTTTTTGTAGATTCAGACATTTGTATATCCTCCTTCCAGACCTTGATTAGCTTAAATTTATACGATAAAATCAGTTATTTTCATTAAAAAATTTCAATTTACGCTTACATGAAAACCGGACAGTGGCATTTCTGCCGCAAAGCTCCCTGAGGCTAATTGATTTTCCGTTAATATCAAGTATATGATCAGATACGGTTCCTACAATATAGGAAAGGTTGTCCCTGGGTTGATTAAACCCGCTGACAATCATGGAGCCGTCCTCACCGTATTCCAGAATCTGACCGTCTTCAGGTTCGGTCTGCACTCCTGCTCCAAAGGAGTAATAGATCGTACGTACAACATAAATTCTGTCGTTTATTATTCGATAAACGTCAGTTACAGGACTGTTATTTACAGAGTGAACAAATTTTATTGAAAACTCTTCCTGGTTTCTGACCGAGTATGAAGCTATTATCTTACCTGTTTCCCCGTCTCTCAGAATAACATATGGAGAGGTAACGGTATAATAAGCAAAAACGGAGGCTACGATTATGACCACAATTGCGGCCCCCGTTAACAATTTTTTCATTTTCTTCCCTTAACGCAATCCAATTTCTTTATAATATTTTAAAGCGCCCGGATGAATTGGTACAGAGATACCTGAAACTGAATATTCCGGATTAAGCTCCGCTCCTTTTGGGTGAGCTGCCGCAATTTCGTCAGCTTTTTCAAAAAGAGTTTTTGTCATGTTATAAACAAGATTTTCATCCAAATCATCGGATACAATGTAAGTTGCGACAACCGCAACAGTTTGTACCGTTGAATCAACGCCCTTGTACGAACCGCCCGGCACATCAAACTTTGTATAGAAAGGATATTTCTGAATCAATTTATCGGCATGTTCATCATCAATTTTGAGAATGTTAATTTTATTGGTGGTGGCAAGTTCAACAATGGCGGTGGTTGGAGCACCCGCGACACAGAAAAATGCGTCGATTTTATCATCCTTAAGCGCGGCTGCACTGTCACCGAAGCTAAGATTACTGACTACTATGTCATCAAAGGTCATGCCATAGGCTTCAAGAATCTGGCGGGCGTTAAATTCACATCCTGAGCCCACATCACCAACAGAAACCCGCTTTCCTTTCAATTCTTCAACAGAAGAAATATCACTTTTGCTTACAATTTGGCAAACTTCTGCATAGCAGCCTGCCATAGCTGAAAATCCGGTTACTTTTTCCCCGTCAAAGAGATCAGTTCCGTTATAAGCATAGTACATTACGTCGTTTTGAACAATAGCGATGTCAGCCTCCTTGTCGGCAATGAGATAAATGTTCGCCCTGGAAGCACCGGTTACCTGTACGTCAAAGCTCAGGTTATCGATATGTTCTGATAAAACCTGGGTAACTGCGCCGCTGTATGCATAATATGTACCGGTGTTACCACCTGTTGCCATTTTCAGAGTGGTTTTTCCGCCGCAGCCGGTAAGTCCCATGGCAATTATCAGCAGCACAGAAAGCCCTATTAATATTGTTTTCTTTGTCATTATCACACCTCCATATTTTTAAATGGTTTCAAAACAAGGATATCTTGTTTTGCAATATTTTTAGTTTATACCAACAATGTCTGTTTTTCAATACTTTAGTCTGATAATACGTTATCATTATAAACTGTTGGTTGCTGATCAATTTATGCGGTTATTATATATAAAGCGCATGAGTGCCTGTATAATTTTATTACTGCGGGAAATAAAATGTTACATTTTGGTTACAAAAAAGAAAACAGGTTGATAGAGCTAAATAATTTAGTATAATAATTACATTGTTCAAAAGGTTATAAATTCTGTTTTAAAATCCGGAATTAATGCTTAAAAAGTTGAACAGGGCTTTTATACATAGATTAACAATCTTAATATAGCAAGTAATAAAACTGTTATTTGTCTGTATGTTAAAAGAGGAAGTTTGTTGAATATAAGGTGATATCAATTTGGAAGGGGGTCATTTCATGAAAAAACGCTTGGCAAATTATAATTCTACAGTTTTTCCTGCATGCGTAAAATATGGAAAAGACCTGCATTCCAGGACGGTATCAGTCTTTTAGCTTATCAATGATTATCAGGCTGCAGGTTCTTATGAATCTGTAGCCTTTATTCAACTCCGCGGCATTTAAAAGGACCTGTCTTTTATGTTTTCAAGGAGGTTACTATGAAAAAAATCAACATAATGAAGCAATTCATGGGAAAAAACATACTTAGATATTTCTTTGCCATTTTGTTTTCAGGGATTGCTGTGCTTATTTCTGTTTTTAATCCGTTGATCGTCAGTTTCACCGTTGATTCAATAATAATTGGCTCCGAGCCAATTAAACTGCCCGGCTGGCTCATGCAGCCGGTTATGAATTTCGGAGGAAAGGAAGCACTGGCGGAAAAGCTCTGGATATTGGGGTTAATATATGTCTTGTTGACTCTTATGGCAGGTCTGTTCCAATATTTGAGGGGTCGCTGGATTTCCATCAGCACAGAGAATGCGGCTAAAAAAATCAGGGACACCATATATGACCATTTGCAACATATGGAATACAGCGAACACATCAAATCCCAAACCGGAGATTTGTTGCAGCGAAGCACAACCGACGTTGAAACAGTGCGCAAGTACATGGCAAACCAAATACCCCAGGTTGGGGAAATTCTGTTCACTGTTATCATAACACTGATAACAATGCTTAGTATTAATGTAAAGCTTACTCTGTATTCCCTTTGTGTGGTTCCTTTAATCTTTATAACTTCCATTATCTTTTTTACCAAGGTTAAAAAGACTTTCAGGCTGGTGGAGGAGTCTGATTCCGAGCTTCATACGACACTTCAGGAAAACCTGACCGGTGTCAGGG
>JAAYGP010000296.1 GCA_012727625.1 Clostridiaceae bacterium | reverse complement strand
ATTTATTAAGCAATATGAAACCCGAAGCAATATGATCGAGGTAAAATATGTTGATCCGGATAAAAACCCCGGATATATCACAAACGAACTTGATCCTGAAGGCGTTCTGGGAATTAAAAAATACGATTTTGTGGTAAAGAGTGATAAACGCTCAAAAGTATTATCAACATATGATATCTTCGAGCGTTCGTACAGCCAGTCAAGTTTCCAGCCGTACATTTCAGGTCTTAACGCGGAGTATGCGTTTACCGGTGCCATCAGGTTTGTTTCTTCCGATAACATACCTGTTATATATTACACGGAAGGCCACGGTGAGGGAGACCTTGAAACTGATTTTTCCGAATTGCAATCCAGCCTGGAGCTCAATGGCTATGAACTGAGAAAGATAAACCTGGCTTCTGTGGAGAAAATTCCTGATGATGCTTTCGCTGTTATGTTTATAAGCCCGCAGCAGGATATAACCACAGTTGAAAAAGAAAGGCTTACCGTGTATATGGAAAATGGGGGGAATACGATATTTCTTCTTGATCCCATACAAGGCAACCCAAGGCTTACAAATCTGGAGGAATTTTTGTTGGAGTTCAACATAGGCTTAGGATATGATTTGGTTTTTGAAATGGCAGCAAACCGGGCTGTATTCGGACAACCATACTATTTTATGCCCACGTTTACGAGCAATACCATAAATGCAAATCTTGATCCGAGCAAATTCAGTATGTTTTTAATCAATACCAGAAGTATACACATTTTAAACAATGAAAAAGAATGGATTACACCAACGGTGCTTTTGAACACTTCTCCTGATGCCATAGGCAGAGCTTTGACCCAGGGAGAAGAGGATAATCCGGGACCATTGAACCTGGCTATAGCCGTGGAAAACAGGGGTCACCTTAAAGTTTGCAGGACTTTGGTTATAGGCAGCTCTCTTTTCACATCTGACGAGGGATTAAGAATGGATGCGTCAGGTTCGGGGAAAAAGTTTATGGTTAACAGCATAAACTGGATGCAAGGCGAACAACATGATATTTATATACCGGTTAAAAAATACACGTATCCCAGGCTTGAGGGCATAACACAGCAAACCCTGACTATCCTCTTTATAGGTCTGATTATTGTAGTACCCCTGGTGGTTATTGGTCTTGGTGTGTTTGTCTGGTTAAGGAGGAGACATCTATGAGAGATTTCAAAAAACTGCTTATTCCCGCTGTCATATTGGTTATTCTTGTTGGAGTATACTTGCTGATTACGTATTTGCCTGAGAAGGAAGACGGCGATACGGATACAACCAGTAAAACAGAGAGAATACAGATATTTGACTTCAAAAAGGACGATTTAACGGAGATTCTTATT
Source organism: Clostridiaceae bacterium (assembly GCA_012727625.1). Classification (GTDB taxonomy): domain Bacteria; phylum Bacillota; class Clostridia; order DSM-8532; family DSM-8532; genus JAAYGP01. Next base: position 14,098 of record JAAYGP010000296.1, on the reverse strand, counting down.
GAAAGAGAAGACGGAGTTATGCAGTTCCGTTATGTTACTATACAGGTTGAACAGGAGAAAACTGACGAAGAAGGCAACACAGTGACTGAAATGGTGGACAGAAACGTCTGGCAGGCTGTTCAGCCGGAGGGCATGAATGTTAATTCAAGCTCCATTGACACAATAGCATGGAACGCCAACACACTGAAAGCTGAGAAGCTTATTGAGGAAAACCCGTCGAATCTGGCTCAATACGGGCTTGATAAACCTGTGAAACTTACATTTACAATGAAAGACGGCACAAAGCATATTCTTCATGTAGGCAGTAAAACTCCGACCGGCGGAGCATACTATGCAAAGACTGCCAATGATACAACCGTATACACCATAGGAGATTATGAGGCGGAAAGATTTCTGCGTTCCAAGCTTGAGCTCCTGGTGACCGATCTGTATGAAAAGGATGACTATACAACGAAAGATTTTGCCACCTTGAAATTTTCCAGAAAAGGCAGTTTGGTTTTTGATGCCTATGCAAAGGAAGAAACCGTTTGGTGGCTTACCTACCCGATTGACACGGAAGCACGTTATACCAACATTGTAACGATTTGTGACTCACATGCAAAATTAAGCGTTTTAAAATATGTTGAGGAAGATGTCGAGGATTTGAGTAAATATGGACTGGCTGAGCCTGCTTATATTCTGGAATACAAGCTTGACGGCAGGGACTACAAGCTCAGCATAGGAAGCAGGGAACAAAACAGCGGAGATTATTATGCGATACTTAACGATGTAAATCTTGTTTTCACGCTGCCAAAAAACAGTTTTCCGTATCTGGATAAACCTATAGAAGAAATAGTATCTGCATTTGTTTACCTGGTTAATATTAATGACGTTGCTGAAATGCGTATAACCATGGACGGCAGAACCGATATCTCCAGAATAAACGTAGATCCTGATGATGACGAAAACAGCACCTATGAATTTAATGGTGAGGTTTTCCATGAGTCCAGGGATGAAGACGAAGAATATATATCCCTGTTTAAAAAGTATTATCAGGGAGCAATAGGGCTTACGGTTGACAAAGTTGTTCTTGATGAAGAGCCGGAGCTTGAAAACCCTGAAGTGACCATTGAGTATACATTGCATACAGGCGAGAAAGTTGTTGTTGTTCTGGTTCCGACACCGGATGGGGTTAGTTTTTACGCATTCAGGAATGGAAAATACACAGGTATGACTCTGCGCCAAAAACAATTGACCGATGAACACAACAATGGTCTGCGTGTATCCTATCCAAAGCTTGCTGAGGCCATAAAAGAAAGAAAAAAATAACAGGCACCAGGTAAACTTAAGATGCCTTGTTTTGAAAAAATCTCAATAAAGATAAAGCAGGTTTTTTAAACCCTTTCAGCTTAATAAATTACCTCCAATAGAATGTCCGTATTCTGCAATTTTATGGCAGGATACGGACTTATTTTTTTATGCCACAAATACTACAAAATAAAATATCAGGCAAACAATGGATGTATATTTAACATCCAAAGCAAACAAAAAACAAATTTCTTGTTGTAAATATATTGTATACAATATACTTTTATTTATAACACTCGCAAACGCTGATAAATCAAGGGTTACAGCATTAAAAAATATTTAATATATTTATTGATTTGTTAGCAAACTTTTGTTATAATATTAACAAAGTGTTTTGTTAATATTATAACAAACTAAAAAAGGTACAAAATGGGACTGGGGGTTATTCTATGAGTTGCAGCTGTGGGAGCACTTGTGTTGATCCAAAAGCACAGGAGCTTCAAAAAGTGATCGAAAAGTATAAAAACACAAAAGGTGCCGTGATTCCTGTTCTACACGAAGCGCAGGAAATATATGGCTATCTCCCCTTACAGGTTCAAAAAACCATCGCTGAGGGGTTAGATGTATCCCTTGCAGAAATATACGGCATTGTAACTTTTTACACTCAATTTTCTATTTACCCGAAAGGAAAATACAATATTCAGCTATGCCTTGGAACTGCTTGCTATGTTAAGGGAGCAGGCCAGATATACGATAGGCTGAAGCAGGAACTTGGGCTTGATAAGGATGGCACAACCAAAGATGGTTTGTTTTCCCTGGAATCATGCCGTTGCATAGGTGCCTGCGGTCTTGCTCCGGTTATGATGATTAACGGCGAAGTCTACGGCAGGCTGGTTCCGGATGATATTCCCGGTATATTACAAAAATATCGTGATGCAGAATGAGAGAACTGTCCCTGCACCTGCTGGATATAGCGGAAAACTCTTTATCAGCCGGCGCTGCGACAGTTAACATATCTTTGGAATACAAGCCGGGAGTGCTGAGGTTTAGAGTATCGGATAATGGGAAGGGTATGGAGAAGGAGTTTCTGGACAAGGTTACAAGCCCTTTCACCACTTCAAGAACGACAAGGAAAGTGGGAATGGGAATACCATTACTGAAGAACTCAGCGGAAATAACAGGAGGAAGTTTTCGCATAAAATCCGGGCTCGGTGCCGGTACGGTCGTGGAGGCGGATTTTATAACAAGCAGTATAGACAGAATTCCTATTGGCAACATAGATGAGACAATGAAAGCTTTAATACTTTCAAACCCGTCCCAGGATTTTGAGCTGAAATTTAAAAACGGGGAAAAAGAGTATGAGCTTAAAACAGTGGATATAAAAAATTACCTGAAAGGTGTTCCAATCCAGAATTCGGATATAATCAACTGGATAGGGGAAAGCATCAGAGAGGGGCTAAAAGAAATTTTTGGAGGTGTACTCAATGAAATCTCTGGCTGAACTTAAAGCTATAAGAGAAAAAGCGTTAAAGGAAATTAATCTTCGCGATAATGCTGATAAAATCAGGGTCGTTGTCGGGATGGCTACCTGTGGAATAGCAGCCGGCGCAAGACCTGTGATGAATGCGTTTGTTGAGGAATTAAACAAAAGAAATATAAAAAATGTAAATGTATTAATGACAGGATGTGTTGGTGCCTGCAGGCTTGAGCCCATGGCAGAAGTAATAGATGCCAGAGGCGAAAAGACAACATATGTTAAACTCGATGCTGATAAAGCCAGAAAAATAGTTGTTGAGCACCTTGTTAACGGCCGCCCTGTTATTGAATACACAATTGGCGAAACTGAAAGGGAATAAAAGTTGAAGCATACTTTTAAAGCCACCAGGAGAGAAACGGATTGGAGGGTTAAAAATGTTTTACAGATCACATGTGCTGGTATGCGGCGGTACAGGATGTACAGCATCGCAAAGCAATGAAATAATTAAGCAGTTTGAAAAACTGCTTGAAGATAACAATATTGAGAATGAAGTTAAAGTTGTAAAAACCGGTTGCTTCGGACTCTGCGAGAAAGGGCCCATTGTGGTTGTTTACCCGGAGGGTGCGACATATTCAAGAGTAACTCCTGATGATGTTAAGGAAATTGTAAGCGAACATCTTGTCAAGGGAAGAATAGTAAAAAGGCTTCTGCTGGGTGAAAAGGAAGCCGAGGATGTTTCAAAGGCACTTGAAGATGTAGGTTTCTTTAAGCGTCAGCACAGAATAGCACTTAGAAACTGCGGAGTGATAAACCCCGAAAATATAGAAGAATACATTGCAAGAGAAGGATACCTTGCTTTGGGCAAGGTTTTAACCGAAATGTCTCCGGCCCAGGTAATAGACATAATTAAAAAATCCGGTCTTCGCGGCAGAGGCGGCGGTGGTTTCCCGACAGGTCTCAAATGGGAATTTGCTTCAAAACCACAGGCCGATCAAAAATATGTTTGCTGTAATGCAGACGAAGGCGATCCCGGTGCTTTCATGGACAGAAGTATTCTGGAGGGTGATCCTCATTCCGTTATTGAGGCTATGGCTATTGCAGGATATGCCATTGGTGCTGATAAAGGATTTATATATGTGCGTGCTGAATATCCGATAGCCGTTACCAGATTAAATATAGCTCTTAAGCAGGCTAAGGAATACGGACTTCTTGGAAGGAATATTTTCGGAACAGATTTTTCCTTTGATATAGAAATCCGTTTAGGAGCAGGAGCATTTGTTTGCGGTGAAGAAACCGCCCTGATGACCTCTGTTGAGGGTAAACGCGGAGAGCCGAGACCTCGTCCGCCTTTCCCGGCTAATAAGGGTTTGTGGCAGAAACCAACCATTTTAAACAATGTTGAAACTTATGCGAATATCCCGGCAATTATCCTGAATGGTCCTGAATGGTTCTCAGGCATTGGTACCGAAAAGAGCAAGGGCACAAAGGTATTTGCCATAGGCGGTAAGATAAATAATACCGGACTTGTTGAAATACCCATGGGCACAACCCTTCGCGAGGTTATATACGATATAGGCGGTGGCATACCCAACGAAAAGAAATTTAAAGCCGCTCAAACCGGCGGCCCATCCGGTGGCTGCATACCGGCAGACAAAATAGATACTCCCATTGATTATGACAACCTTACCGAATTGGGTTCAATGATGGGTTCAGGCGGACTTATCGTTATGGATGAAGACAATTGTATGGTTGACATCGCTAAGTTCTTTTTGGATTTTACTGTTGATGAATCCTGCGGGAAATGTCCTCCTTGCCGAATAGGCACAAAGAGAATGTATGAAATCCTCGAGAAAATTACAGAGGGAAGAGGTGAAGACGGGGACATTGAAAAACTTGAGCTACTTGCAAAAAATATAAAAGCTTCAGCTTTGTGCGGGCTTGGTCAGACAGCTCCGAACCCGATTTTAAGCACCTTAAGATATTTCCGTGACGAATATGAGGCGCATATTTACGAAAAAAGGTGTCCTGCCGGTGTTTGTAAAGCGCTGTTGCGTTATGTAATAGATGAGGATAAGTGTAAGGGCTGCAGCTTGTGTGCAAGGAAATGCCCTGTTAATGCCATATCCGGTGAATTGAGAAAACCATATCACATTGATCAGAGCATATGTATCAAATGCGGTGCTTGTATGGAAACCTGTAAATTCGGTGCCATAAGCAAAGTTTAAGGAAAGGAGTGAGTGCAATGAGTGAAATGGTAACTTTAACAATAGACGGCAAAGAAGTGAAAGCTCCAATAGGCTCAACTGTACTTGAAGCTGCCAGACTGGCAGGGATCAAAATACCTACTCTTTGCTATTTAAAAGATATTAATGAAATCGGTGCATGCCGCATGTGTGTTGTGGATGTAGGCGCCAGAAGCCTGCAGGCATCTTGTGTTTACCCTGTATCCGAAGGCTTGAAAGTTATTACCAACTCTCCGGAAGTGCGCGAGGCAAGGAGAGTCACCTTAGAGTTGATATTGTCAAACCATGATAAGAAATGTCTGTCCTGTGTCAGAAGCGAAAACTGCGAGCTGCAAAAACTGGCTAAGGACCTGAACGTGGATGACACGCATTTTGAAGGTGCATCAAACCACTATGAAATTGATGATTTATCACCCTCAATTGTCAGGGATCCTAATAAATGTATCCTTTGCAGAAGATGCGTCAGCATATGTAAAAACGTACAGACTGTTTCAGTTATTGAAACCAATGAAAGAGGGTTTAACACCATAGTTTCCTCTCCTTTCAACATGGCACTGAAAGACACGCCTTGCGTAAATTGCGGGCAGTGTATTGTTGCATGCCCTGTCGGAGCATTGCGTGAGAAGGATAATACAGATAAGGTCTGGGAGGCTTTGGCAAACCCGGAACTGCATGTGGTTGTTCAGACAGCGCCGGCTGTCCGTGTTGCCATAGGTGAAGAATTCGGCTTTCCAATAGGCACCCGTTGTACGGGCAAAATGGTGGCAGCCTTGAAGAGGCTTGGATTTGACAAGGTATTCGACACAGATACGGCTGCCGACCTTACAATAATGGAAGAGGGAACTGAACTTATTGAAAGGATTAAAAATGGCGGTAAGCTGCCGCTTATTACTTCCTGCAGTCCCGGATGGATTAAGTTCTGCGAGCATAATTACCCTGATCTGCTGGAACACCTGTCATCATGTAAATCTCCTCAGAATATGTTTGGCGCGGTGCTTAAATCATATTATGCCGAGAAAATGGGAATTGATCCGGCAAAGATGTTCGTAGTGTCCGTTATGCCCTGTACTGCAAAGAAATTTGAGGTTGAACGGCCTGAGCTTGCTTCAACAGGATATCCTGATGTTGATGTTTCCATTACAACCAGGGAAGCAGCCCGCATGATAAAGGAAGCAGGAATTGATTTTGTAAACCTTCCCGACGAGCAGTTTGACGACCCGATGGGCGATGCATCCGGTGCCGGTGTTATTTTCGGCGCAACAGGCGGTGTTATGGAAGCTGCGTTAAGAACCGTAGTTGATATTCTTACCGGAAAGGATAATGAAAACATAGAATATAAAGCGGTTCGTGGTGTAGAAGGAGTTAAGGTGGCTGAAGTTGAAGTGCCTGGCTTAACACTTCGCGCTGCAGTGGCACATGGTCTTGGGAATGCAAGAAAGCTTATGGATCAGGTTCGTGCCGGAGAGGCGGATTATCACTTTATTGAAATCATGGCATGCCCAGGTGGCTGTGTAACCGGAGGCGGTCAGCCGATTCAGCCGTCAAGCGTGACCAACCTTATAGATTTAAAGGCTGAAAGAGCAAAGGCAATTTATGCTGAAGACGAATCGCTCACATTCCGTAAGTCTCACAAGAATGAAAAAATGATGAGATTGTATGAGGAATACTTTGAAAAACCGGGAAGCCATAAAGCTCACGAGCTGTTGCATACCCATTATGTGCTCCGTGAGAACTATCCGGAGGAATGCTGCAAATAAAATAAAGCGAATTTAAGACATTTAAAAAGGCTATCTCAGAAATTTGAGGTAGCCTTTAATTTTTTTAATCGCTCGTATCTTCAGGCGATGGGAAATGTTCTTTCTATTGTATTTTTTATTAATAATATCTGTATCAATCGCCATTAACCACTATGTCCCCCAAGTAAAGTAAAAGTCATCAACAAGCTCTTAATTAGCATCCTGTGATTCACCATAAATAAAAGTGTAGGCTTTTTTAAGGCCCGGAGTTACAGCCAGGAATATAAAAATTCCCATTATAAACTGGATTATGTTCATCGGTACGCTGAAAGCAGGGGATATCGGGTTTCCGTACAATATAATTTCAGTTATAAAATACCCTATTATCATGCAGGTGCCTGCGCTTATCATCCCAAGTATTATCCCGGGTCCCAGGCTGCTGTACTTTTGTTTTTTATTTATCCGGTAAACAAGGGCTAAAACCAGAACAATAAACAGAATAATCGCTATTGTAAGTGTGGTTTGCACATTTCCCGCCAGTTTTTGTACGTTCCCGGGTGAGTCTTCCAATGCCCCGGCAAGATTGTCCAGCGCAGTGTTAACAGCTTTTTGCAAAGCTGATTTTATAGCAGTAAAGAAACCTACCCACACAATCAGGATTGCACTGACTGTTATAGAGGTTTGTTTTTTATTCTTTTGCCTGATTATCAATCCCATAATCAATGCCATTAAAGATTTAATAATAAATGTAGGCAGCGCCCATTGGGCATATGGGGATAAAAGGTCTGCCAGCATGGAACCAACACCTGCTGCAATTGCGCCATAAAAAGGGCCCAATAAATAAGCTGATATAAAAACAAACCCGTCTCCCAGGTGGATATATCCGTTTGTGGTTGGTATTTTAATAATACTTGTCGCGATAAAAACAAGAGTAATCATTAAACCTGTCAATATTATTTTCCTGAGATGCACTTTCTCTTTGTCCATAATCAGTCTCCAATCCTCTATGGTTTGTTCTAAATATTAACACAAAACACGCGTCTTATAAACAGCAAATTTAAAGACAGCCCTGTTTTATGTTAAAATTTATCAATACAATTGCATAACAATTTATTTTTAAAGAAAGTTTTTAGCTATAAAATCAAAAAACGAAAATAGCAAGGGAATAATGACAAACCTATATTATGAGGACAAACCATTATATTTCTTGAGACATATTCTATAAATAGCAACTGAAACTGCAAATAAAACCAAGGCAACAATTATGCATATTAATATCGAAAATGATTTTTTACCGAGAAAATATAACACAGGGTAATAACTAACCAAAGCCAGAGGTATAAACCATGTTAGCGCCTGCCTAATTGGTTTTGCATATATATCTATTAAGTTTTTTCTTTTTCTTCATAATTCTCACCACACTTTCTTAATATCCCGCAATTTCAATGTAAAATATTAGATTGTGCCTACTTGATAGTAAGATTAAGATGTAGCTTAGCAAGATTAGCATTACTGCATTACTTATGTTGTTTTTTTGCACCTTTTTATTGATGTACTTGATGGTAACGCAGATGTTTAATATAGAACATATAACTTGTATAACTAATTTTTAACTAGTCAAACTTATTCAGCTTCGAAGTTTATTGTCAAAATAGAACTCCGATCAAAGAAAGCACCTTACTTGTACTTTGTTGCTTAAGAAGAGGTATGCTCCAATAATGAATTGATTCCAGCCATCTGTTTAGAATGCTGAAAACTTCACAAATGGTAATGAATCTATAATTACCTTATGACTGCACCCGGTTGCACCGGGTAAAAAGCTGACACTTCTTATGAATTCATGATATAATATTCCTCAAGCGTTGAAATATAATGTCGGGAAGCGAGGTAGTTACGCACCTTTCCGGGGAATGGAGGAAATTATGATTAAAACGGGATTGGTATCAGTTACTTTCAGAAATCTTTCACCGGAGGAAATAATTGAGCTTGTAAAAAAAGCCGGTCTTGACGGTATAGAATGGGGAGGAGATATCCATGTTCCTCACGGTAAGGTTGAAATAGCAAAAGATGTCGCAAAAAAAACCAGGGAAGCAGGTTTAAATGTTGCTTCCTACGGCTCTTATTATTCATTGGGATGTGAAAAGGAAAAAAATCTGCCATTTGAAAAAGTTCTGGAATCAGCTCTTGCCCTGGAAGCTCCCGTTATAAGGGTCTGGGCGGGAAGAGTTGCATCGGAAAAGGCGGATGAGGCATATTGGGATATGGCAATTGAAGAATCAGGAAGAATAGCAGATATGGCTATGAAACACGGAATAAAAATAGCCTATGAATATCATCCCAATACGCTGACTGATACATGTGAGTCAGCTTACAAACTGTTAAAAGAGGTGGGCCACAGCAATGTTTTTACATACTGGCAAAGGCCTTTCGAGCTCAATACGGAGGAATGCATTGAAAGCATTGTAAAAATTTCGCCCTGGCTTACTAATATCAATGCATATTATTATGAAAACAGGGTAAGGATGCCTTTGTCAAAGGGATTAAACGAATGGAAGGAATTTATTGAAACATTTAGAAAAATTGATGGTGACCGCTATGTGATGATAGAATTTGTAGTCGATAATTCACCTGAACAATTTCTTGAAGACGCAAAAGCGTTAAAGGAAGTTGTCGGTTAATTACTGTAAAGATAATGCTGCTGTTCAGAGTTTAGAGACAGGATAAAACTTCCTGTTAGTTTTTGTTTTACAAAATACACTGCATTAGCGTTTTAACGCCTGTGCTGAAAGCGCCTGGAACGGGCTTACCGCTTGCAAAACAAAACTCATTTTTCAGATATTGCACATAATCCAGGGTGGCTTTGTCGGGCTGGAGTGTGAACAGTAAAGGAGAATCTTTGAACATTAACTGAAAAAGAGGTCTTGCATTCATTTTTTTCAGAAATTATGATATTATATGTTAAATAATCATTTTAAGCAGTATATGAATATACGTTATTAAATTTGACGGGAGATGAATTTATGGATAGGGTTGAGATAAGACACCTGTATGAAAGAGCATCGGATTATGCAAATAAAGAATTGTTTGTTTGCGGATGGGTCAGAACAATTCGCGCATCAAAAGCATTTGGTTTTATTGAACTCAATGATGGATCCTGTTTTAAAAATTTACAGATTGTTTTTGAAAACAATCTTTCAAATTTTGATGAAATATCAAAGCTAAATGTGGGAAGCAGCCTTAAAGTGAAAGGAATACTGGTGGAAACACCTGAAGCCAAACAGCCGTTTGAAATAAAGGCAACCTCTGTTGTTGTAGAAGGAACATCCAGTCCTGAATATCCTTTGCAGAAAAAAAGGCATTCCTTTGAGTTTTTAAGGACGATAGCTAATTTAAGGCCGAGAACCAAAACGTTTTCTGCAGTTTTCAGAATACGTTCCTTATTGGCTCATGCTATTCATAAATTTTTCCAGGATAACGGTTTTGTATATGTCCACACCCCGATTATAACCGGAAGTGATTGTGAAGGAGCCGGTGAGATGTTCAGGGTAACGACCCTGGATCTTAAAGATCCCCCTAAAGACAGCACGGGTGAAATTGATTTTTCAGAAGATTTTTTTGGAAAGGAAACATATTTGACAGTTAGCGGACAGCTGGCTGTTGAAACATTTTGCATGGCTTTTGGCAAAGTGTATACTTTCGGGCCGACTTTCAGAGCCGAGAACAGTAATACCGCACGTCATGTGGCAGAATTCTGGATGGTTGAACCGGAAATTGCATTCGCGGATCTCAATGATGATATGAAGCTTGCGGAAGACATGCTGAAATATATAATTCAGGATGTCATGGAAAAAGCCGAAGCAGATATAAATTTCTGCAATCAGTTTTTGGATAAAGGATTGATCAGTAAACTAAAACATGTTATGAATTCAAAATTTGAACGTATCACATACACTGAAGCAATTAAGGTGCTTGAGAAAGTAGCCCATGAATTTCAGTACCCTGTGCGTTGGGGATGTGATTTGCAGACTGAGCATGAAAGATATCTGACAGAGAAATATTTTAACCGTCCTGTTTTTGTCACGGATTATCCAAAGGATATAAAATCATTTTATATGCGTTTGAATGATGACGAAAGAACAGTTGCTGCCATGGATTTGCTTGTGCCCGGAGTGGGAGAGATAATTGGCGGCAGTCAGCGTGAGGAAAGATTGGGCTTTCTGGAAAGAAGAATTAAAGAGCTGGAGCTTAATATGGACGAATATTGGTGGTATACAGAGATCAGAAAATATGGGGAAACGAAGCATGCAGGCTTTGGCCTTGGCTTTGAGAGAGCTGTTATGTATATAACCGGAATGCAGAATATCCGTGATGTAATACCGTTCCCGCGTACTGTTAATCATGCGGAATTCTGATAATTCCATTAAAAGTTGTAATTGTTCCTTTTTGTAAATGTAAAATTGTTTTCCATAGCATGCTAAAACACCAATAAGACCGAATGGCAGGAGGCTTTAATTTCAGGCTGCGTAAGGTTCCTTTGAATCTGTCATTCAAGGCCTTTATATAAATGTACGAAAATGAAATGTAATGTGTTTTGGCAAAGGGCGAATAATTACGAACATTGGGTTAATGAGGAGTGGAGTAAATGAAGTTTACCAAAATGCACGGGCTTGGAAATGATTATATATATGTGAATTGCTTTGAGGAAAGAGTTGAAAACCCCGAAGAGCTGGCAAAGTTTATTAGTGACCGTCATTTTGGAGTTGGTTCCGACGGGTTGGTTTTAATACTTCCATCCCAAAAGGCTGATTTCAGAATGAGAATGTTTAATTCGGACGGTTCTGAAGCGGAAATGTGCGGTAACGCTATACGATGTGTTGGCAAGTATGTCTATGACAATAAGATGACGGACAAAAAGATAATTTCCATTGAAACCCTTGCCGGTATAAAGGTTCTTGAAATGACTGCCGGTGAAAACAACAGTATTTCATTGGTCAGGGTGGATATGGGCGAGCCGGTGCTGAACCCGAAAGACATTCCGGTTAACAGTGATTTGGAGCGTTTTATAAATCAGCCCGTAATGGTTTTGGATAGGGAATATAAAGTTACATGCGTTTCAATGGGTAATCCCCATGCTGTAACTTATGTGGATAATGTTAAAAGTTTTCCTCTGGAGACTGTTGGGCCAGCCATGGAGTGCCATCCGCTTTTTCCAAGGAGGATAAATGCCGAGTTTGTTGAAGTAAAGGACAGAACTCATCTTAAAATGAGGGTATGGGAGCGCGGAGCCGGTGAAACCCTCGCATGCGGGACTGGAGCCTGTGCGGTATTGGTGGCATCTGTTTTAAACGGACTTTCTGAAAGAAAAGCCGAGGTTGAATTGCTTGGCGGAACTTTAATAATTGAATGGAATAAAGAAAACAACCATGTTTACAAAACAGGCCCTGCCACCACAGTATTTACCGGTATTATAGAGCTGTAACTCCTGTCGGAATAATTTGAAAAATGTTCCGGAATTTTTTGTTTATGTCGTACTAAAGTATACTGATTGCCGATGCGGCTTTGAGAAATTTTTCAGCTATGTTCCAGTCGATTGTTCCGGCTTAACGAATATAACAAAAAGTCTTACACATTTGGGCGTGGTAAGAAAATGTCGCAAAGATCATGATATACAGAAAGAATATATTGAAAAAACATAAAGAGGAGTGTATTTATGGCTATAATTAATGAAAATTATTTAAAGCTTCCAGGCAGCTATTTATTTGCTGAGATTGCAAGAAGAGTAGATGCTTTCAAAAACGAAAATCCCGACGCTGACATAATCAGGCTTGGTATTGGTGATGTTACAAAGCCATTGGTGCCCGCAATTATAAATGCGCTTCACAAAGCTGTTGACGAAATGTCAGCCGAAGAAACATTCAGAGGATATGGCCCGGAACAGGGATATGATTTTCTTGCGAAGAAAATAATTGAACATGATTATAAAGGTCTTGACATTAAGGCTGATGAGGTTTTTATTAGTGACGGTGCCAAAAGCGATACAGGGAACATACAGGAATTGTTTGGTCTTGACAATGTTGTGGCGGTTACCGATCCTGTATATCCGGTATATGTTGACAGCAATGCCATGGCAGGCAGAATCGGAAATTATGATAAAGATGCAGGAAAGTGGACAAATCTTGTATATCTGCCATGCACTGCTGAGAATAATTTTATACCGTCGCTGCCGGATAAAAAAGTTGACATGATTTACTTGTGCTATCCAAATAATCCTACAGGCACAACTCTTACAAAAGATCAGCTTAAAGTCTGGGTAGACTATGCAAGGGAGAACAAGGCGGTTATTTTGTTTGATGCTGCCTATGAAGCATATATTACAGAGAAGGATATCCCTCACAGCATATATGAAATTGAGGGAGCCAGGGATGTGGCAATTGAGTTCAGAAGTTTTTCCAAAAACGCTGCATTCACGGGTACCCGCTGTGCTTTTACTGTTGTCCCGAAATCTGTCAAAGCCTATACAGGTGACGGTGAAGCAGTTGATTTGAACCGTTTGTGGAACCGCAGGCAAACCACGAAGTTTAACGGGGTACCATATATTGTACAAAGAGGCGCCGAAGCTGTTTATTCCGGGGAAGGGCAAAACCAGATCGCAGAGACAATAAAATATTATATGGAAAATGCCCGGATAATCCGTGAGGGAATTGAAAGTACCGGCCTTAAAGTATTCGGAGGGGTTAACGCCCCATATATCTGGCTGAAAACTCCTGATGGATATGACTCATGGCAGTTCTTTGACAAGCTGTTAAAAGAGGTGCATGTTGTCGGGACTCCGGGTGTTGGTTTTGGTCCAAGCGGGCAGGGGTATTTCAGGTTAACTGCATTCGGCAGCCGTGAAAACACCATTAAGGCAATTAAACGGATAAAAAGCCTGAAATTTTAAGGATAATTGTTTTTACGGATATTGATTATCGTTTATTTAAGCCAATCCGTATGAAATCATAAACACCCCAGGGTATTAAGCAAATCACATCCTTATACCTTGGGGTTACTTATCAGAGGTACTGTTTTACAGGCATTTACCTTAAATATATTCTTTGAGACTTTTGACCGCATTTCAGTACAGTTTTACGTATGTTGTACTGATTAACATATATTGAACCGTATCGGACAGTATATTCCATACGGGGAAAAACCATTTATTCTCTCTCTGCACATTTCATTGCCGTTAATAAAAGAGTTCAGGGATGGGGTCTTTATGGTTTACTTATTAACTTTCTTTATGATTTGTTTTTTTAATATAAGATTTTTTTCCTTCACTGCTGTCGATTAACCTTTTTATTAAGAAGGGTTTTTCT
>JAAYGP010000295.1 GCA_012727625.1 Clostridiaceae bacterium | reverse complement strand
TAAGAGACAGTTATAGAGGTAATAGACCATATTTTCCACAAGTATTGACTTTTCATTCTTTATTATATAAAATAAAACTAACTTTTATCAATGATTAAAAAATGTGATCTATGAAAGGAATTATATATGGTTAAGGCAAGCAAGTCAACAATTAAATATATAAATAAACAAAATGTCCTGAATGCTTTTATTGGAAAAGATGAATTGACAAAAGCAGAAATTTCAGAACAAACCAAGTTGAGTTTTGCTACCATATCCAATTTGATATCACATTTAGTAGATGAAGGATGGATTCTGGAAAACAGAATAGGCGAGTCCAACGGGGGACGCAAACCCATTGTCTACAGCCTCAATGGAGACCTGTATTATATAATTACTTTTCGCATAACCCCTAAGGGAATGATGGTTGGTATAGTCAATTTAAAAAGTGAAATTGTTTACAGCAAAACAATTATTATGCCGGTATATGATGAGAAGTCCTTAACAAAACTGATCAGTGCCGCATTTGAGGATATATATGCTTCAAGGAAGGATATCAGTGACAGGTTTTGTGCAGTTGCGGTAAGCTGTCCGGGAATTATCGACAACACCGAGGGCAGGCTTCTGTATTCATCTATTCTGCATTTATCAGATATTAATATGACTGAGCTTATCCGGCGCGCTTCCGGAAGCAATATCAATGTTCATCTTTTTCATGATACAGATGCTCTTTTGCTTGGTGAATATTACCTTAACAGCGATTTAAACGGTAAAAGCCTGGCATACATACTATGTGAGAACGGTGTAGGATTTGCCTTTTTTGATGATGGCAGGTTATTCAGGCAAAAAGGTATGGGAATGGAGCTTGGACATATTACAATGAATCTGAGTCTTGGAAGCGATTCCAATTATTATTCCAAGGGTGGGTACCTTGGTAAAACTTTGTCGGAAAGTCCCGCAATCAGACGTTTTTTTGAGCTCTGTGATGAAACAAACAGTCCTATCGACAGCAGTCTGGATCCAACATCAATGGACTATGCTGACATTGTTAATTTGTGTTTTCATAACAACCCTGTTGCCCGCCAGGTTATAAAAGAGCAAATCAGCCTGCTTGGATGGGTGGTTTCCAATGTGGTGGATTTGTTTAATCCCGATGTTGTAATTATCGGGGGAGTATTGACGATGCTGGGAAAAGAATTGGAGGACAGCCTGACAGCTTCGGTAAAGGAACGGGCTATTGGCGTTTTTACAGAAGATCTTAAGATATGCAACGCTAAGTATGGATTTAATTCATCCTTAATTGGTATGGCAAAACATGTTATGACGCAACAAATATTTAAGAGTATAAAGCTATAAAACATGTTTTATACCAATTAAAGTATTAATTAGTTTTCATAATATGCTAGATGCATGTTTAAGCCGGTTTATGAAAACATGTTTCTATTTAGCAGACGCTTTAGATGCGGAAGACCCGCTCAAAGGGAGGCCTGTATGATTGATTTACATGTTCACACTAATTTCTCGGACGGTGAAGCAGATTATAAAACCATAATTGATCTTGCCATAAAGAAAGGCATAACACTGATTGCAATTACAGACCATTATGATCCATTTGATATTCACCTTAAAAACAGGGATACAACCGAGGAGCAACTTGCTCAACATTTTCGAAATATTAAATCCTATTCTTCAGATAAAAACATAAAAGTATTATGTGGCATAGAAACATGCACCGACACTTACGGCAAGCTTCGAATTTCAGAAAGTGTCAAATCCATGTGTGAGCTAATTATAACAAGCCCTCATTATGTGGAATTTAACGGAGAATTAAAGATTGGTGATTATTACAACGATGACTATTGGGAGGCTTATAAGCGGAAAGTTTTAAATATGGCACTTGGAGAAGGAGATATTTTAGGCCATTGTGAAACTTATTTACCATCAAAAATGATGGAGATGCCTGGAGAATCCACCTTTGCCGTTGTACGCAAATCACGACAGTCTTCATAATAATTG
>JAAYGP010000294.1 GCA_012727625.1 Clostridiaceae bacterium | reverse complement strand
GCTTCTGCGGTTTTGCATACTTTGCAGGGTTGAAAACGCTTTTTCATAATCCGCGGACGTTTCACTTATATCAATATTATAAAGATTCTCCGCAAGTATTCTGAAATGGGTTTCGCCTTTTGCAGGCCTGTCTATCCGGCGTATTTCACTGTCAAACGCCAGAAGACCTATATTGTCGCCATTACCCATTGCCGTTTCCGCAACAATAAAAGCTGCATTCACCGCATAATCAAGCCTTTTGATTCCGCCGATTTCTTCATTCATAACCCTGCTGGAATCAATCATAAGGTAAACATACTGGTTTTTTTCCGGCTCATACCTGTTTACAAAAATATCCCCTGCTCTTGCTGTAACAGACCAGTTTATATGCCTGTAATCGTCGCCGGGATTGTATTCACGTATACTTTCAAACTCTGTTCCCACACCGAGCTGGCGGATTTTCTGAAATCCCGATAAAAGCCTTTTTTTGTGCACCAGGGTAAGATTATGATTGCGCATATCCTTTAAGTTAGGGTATACCTTGATTCTGTCTGAAACAGGAAGAGTTTTTGAGCGGACACAAAGTCCAAGAACCCCTCTTATTCTTATATGTAAATCCAAAAATTCATAATCACCACGTTTTACAGGTTTTACATTGTATGAGATATTTGTTGTGCCGGGGACTATCTCAAGGCTTATTATTTCATTATCCGTTATAAAGCTTTCCGGGACGCTGTCACGTATTTTTGCCTTAAATGAGTAATGCGAGGGGTTGTCAACAATAATATCAATACGGTTCCATGCCGCCAAGGACAACTTTGGCTCCGTCTCTCTTCTCACACCGAATTTCGAAAGCCCGGGTGTTATGGAATAATCAATTATAAGCAGAATAATAAGAAGCAGATTATAGCCCAAAAAAGGGTATGCTCCGACAGCCCGCCAGAAAGACAGCATGGCGGGCACAATTCCTGCAACAACCAATAATATAAAACGTTTACTTATATACATATTACCTTTCCCTATCTCGGTACCGGAACCTTTTTTACAATTCCCGCAAGAATATCGTCAACAGAAACATTGTCAAGCCTGGCTTCCGGTTTTATAATCAGCCTGTGGCGCAGCACCGGGTTAACAAGCTCCACCACATCCTCAGGAATGACAAAATCCCTGCCCTGAAAAGCCGCCATGGTTTTTGAGCACTGCAGCAGCGCTATTGAGGCACGGGTGCTTGCTCCCAATAAAACTGCGGGTGAATTCCTTGTGGTGTAAATTATTGCCGTTATATACCGGATTATATTTTCACTCACTCTGACCTTGTTTATCTCATTGCGTATCGAATGCCATTCACCAATGGTAATAACCGGCGATATGGTTTCCGGCCTTAATACACCTCCGCTTTCATTGACCCTTAAAAGCAGGGCCTCTTCCTGCTCCGGCGGAAGATGATTTACTGTAAGTTTCATTAAGAACCTGTCGAGCTGTGCCTCAGGCAAAGGGTATGTACCCTCAAATTCGAGAGGATTCATTGTTGCAATAACCATAAAAGGCTCAGGTAAAATATGGGTTTCCCCGTCTATGGTAACGCTTCTCTCTTCCATGCACTCCAGGAGGGATGACTGGGTTTTCGGCGTGGCCCTGTTTATCTCGTCCGCTAAAAGAATATTGGTAAAGGCAGGACCTTTCTTCATATAAAATGTGCTGTTTTTAATATCAAAAACCTTTGTCCCCGTAACATCTGAGGGCATAAGGTCAGGGGTAAACTGTATTCTCGAAAATTCAGCATCAAGGGTTTTTGCAAGTGACCTCGCTGCCAGCGTCTTCCCTACGCCGGGAACCCCCTCAACGAGAATGTGTCCGCCTGTAAACAAAGCTATGGACATATGCTCAAGGAATTGATCCTGACCTGTAATTATTTTTTTCAGTTCATTGATCAGCAAATTATATTTTCCCTCTACCATTGCTATATTAATGTTCACGTCCATATTCATACCCGTATACATTTCCATATCCATACCCTTTAATCCTTTCAATTCAAAATATATTTGATTTAAAACCAAAGCCGTTAACTAATACGGTAACGGAGGCGCTTATTTATACAAAACATAAGATAAAGGCCACATCCCGTAAAATCATGGGAAGCCCCGTCTTATGCCGGATAACCAATCCTTTCCTCAAGATTTTCAAGCTTTCGTATGAGCTTTAACAATTCGTTTCTCTTTCCGCCCTGTTCAATATACTTTCTGCAATGATACAGGGTACCTCTGGTTTCATCCTGTAGAGTTCCGGGCAGGTTCAGAAACCGCTCGTATTTTTTTATAAAATAACCGTAATAATTGGCCAGCACCAGAGGATAAGCCCTCATGCGCATATACAGGCCCGAAAGAGCTGTTATAACTTCATTTTCCGGCCTTTTATCCGGTTTCTTCTCACAACGGGTACGGCCAAAAGGGTTCCATCCTCTTGCAACAACCAAAATTACCGCAAGCGACACCTGTATTAAAACAAGCTGACCGGGAATACCTGTTAGTTCAAGAATTCCGGGCGCTGGTTTCTGCATATGGTGATAATATTCATTAAACACTACCCTTTCAGGCTTAATTCGTTCCAACACCCTGATAAAGGCAACTGCAGCATCGGACCTTTTAATCGCGGAGTTTAAAAAATCCAGCGATTGATCCATTGCATAAACAGAACCTTTGCTGAGCCCATATTCGGTTATCGTTACATTCCCTATGTTTATTACCTCGTGCCTTTGTTTGAGCTCCGATATGGCGTCAAAAATCCATAAAAAATCAAGACTTTCCTCATCCGGTATAAGAATCAGATTGTTACCCTTAAGAATCCATTCCTTTAAATTCTCTTTTTCACTCTCGTCATTAAAAACATCCGGATCCGGCCTGTACACAACCATAGTATAGTCACCGTCAAGAAACATGGCGGGGTAATGAATCCTTTCCGCAATAAACCCCATTCTTCGGGTCAGTAAATATAAAGCCTTTATGCCGGACTCCTCGGTGCTATAGGTGCTGTATTCGGGAAAATCACCTTTATAGCTTGTAAAAATATACAGTATTAATCCTGCCGACATAAACAGTATTACAATCAGCATATATTTCAGCAGCTCTTTAAATTTAAGCGCCATAATCAATTCTCCCTGAGCTTCATAAAAAATTCATACCATGTATTAACAACCATTTCATCAGCTTTTCTTCCGCCATAGCAGCATCTGTTGAAAACGGCGTTGAATTCCTGCATGGGTGCCAGGTATTCCCCGGCGTTTCGCCTTACCTCCATTATATAAATCCTGTTTGTTTTCCATTTTTCCACTTTTATTATTGTTTTCCTGTTCAATTCAATAAGAACAGCAACAAACACAAAACAAAGGGCTTTTGTATATTCTTTTTGTGAAACAAAAGATTTGATTTTTTCAAAAACCTCATCCGGCCTGTCAATATAATTATTTACATCCGGTAATCCTCTTTTTTTCATTCTGGCAGGCAAATATACCCTCGTTACAATTAAACGGACAATAAAAAAGACGAAAACAACGCCGAATGCTATTAATAAAAATTTCAGCACATTTGTTAATTCGTTACTAAATTCTGTGTTAAAGCTCATATCCAAATCCGGATTATATCTTTGAAACAGTTTCTTTATCCATTCCCAGGTCGCTTCAATAAATCTGTCAATGGCATTTGCAATCGGGTTTTCGCTGGGTGTCTGCCTGAATTCTCTGCGGCTTAATATTTTATCAAGATTTTCCCGGATAATTCTTTCATCTATCATCCTAAACATGTACCTCCGCTGTCCAGCGTCCTGCTTTTGAAGCATCCTCTTTCTTTATTTTCCATAAATCAATCTCCATATCAAGCCCTTCACGTTTAACTCTTAAGGTTATGTACAATGCTGTAAGAACACAGACAATCAAAGGCTGAAGTATGGAACTTACAAGCTGGGTTATAATGCTTCCGATTACAACTGCAGTAATTTCCATAGTCCCGGATGCAACGACTACCAGGCTTGTTACAGAATTAATTATCCCGGGAAACATAAAAACTAACATGTAGGAAAAAAGATACGTTAAACCGGTGAGATAAAAACTGTTTTTTCCAATATTGTTGCATCTTTCCACAGACATTCCGGCTTTCTTATGTTCTATACAAATTGAGGGCAGGAACATCCAATATTTCCCCATAAAGAATGAGATTGTCAGGGCTACGAAAAAAATTACCCCAATAGCCGCCAATACGCCTATTATAGCTAATATCACCGTGATCCAGGGCGATACGGCACTTACGGTAAATACGCCAAAAACGGCAACGGTTACAATAAACGCACTGGCTAAAATTATTAAGTATAAGACAAAAAACACAGCTCCCTGAATTAAGTTATATAAAGCCCTTCCAAGCAGCATTGGTCCAAATTGTCCAAAGCATTCCTTCACAACCTGTTTTATCGATCTGTTTTCTTCCAGGACAACGTCTGAATATAGAATTTTAACGACGGAACCCTCAAATATATTCTTAAGTGTAAGGGCATGTATTGCATATACTGCCAGAAACAAAAAAAGTTTTGCATATAGTGAAAAGACAGATGAAAACATCGCCAAAGAATCAGCTTGCATTTCCTGAGAGCTGAAAAACTCCTGATAATTATTTGAAAGCATTGTATTCAAAATCGCAATAAGCAGTATGAAAGGAGTATTCAGCATCAGATTAAGAAGAAATATTTTTTTAAAATGCCTTTTGAATAAAAAAATGCCATAATCCAGAATATCAGCGAAGTTTGCTTTGTTTAAGGGCCTTAACGATTCCATTATAACCTCCGGCAATTAAGTTTTATTTTATTATAACTGCTTTCTGTTACCATATTGTACAGTTCTGACGATGAGTTACGGATTATTTTACCATGCTGAAATTTGAGGAGTTCAGATATTGCTGAACGACTTAGCCCGGATTCCGTGTATAATCATATAATAATATCCGAAATATGTCAATTAAGAGTATTATCATTGCTTTTTATAAAGACTTTTGACTATTTTTATAAAATCCTTAGCCGCATTTGTAAGGTAGCGGTTGTTTAAATAACCTATTACCAGTGTTCCATGAGATACATCCTCATCAAACGGAAAAAAATCCACGTCATGCTCCTTATCTTTTCGCATGGTTGGATGAATGTGATTCAAAAACATTTCAGGGTAAACAGTGGCACCTAAACCTTTTATAGCAAGCGCAAGAACAGTCTCGATATTTTCACTTTCAAAAATTACGTTAACATGTATTTTATTCCTAACAAAATATTCGTCTATAATGTTTCTCACCCTGTTGCCCTTTTTTAACAGCACAAACGGGACATCGGAATATGCAGACGCATCCACACATTCCATGAATTTCCTTCTTGCTTTTTCTTCGTCTTCACCAAAAATCTGCCGTGTAAATTTCCTTGGTACAACAAAAAACAACCTGTCCTTAACAAGTTCAATTGTCTCAAAATAATCAAGCATAACAGGTGCCATACCGATGATTAAATCCACATAACCCTTTGCTAAAGCGTCTTCTATTTCCCGGGAATTTCCCTCAAGTACAGAAACTTCAACAAGAGGATGTTCCTTCATAAACTGAGGCAGAACATCCGGCAGAATCGAACAGCCCCGGGTATGGGAAACACCTATTGAAAGCCTGCTGCGCCTGCCCTCGTTTATGTCGTTTATCTCGCTTATTATCTGTTGCTTTAAATCCAATATTTTACGTGCGGCTTCAACAAGCCTAACTCCGGAATAGGTCAATGAAAAAGTCGGGTGTCTGTTAAAAAGCTGGGTGCCCAGGCTTTTTTCAAGTTTTTGAATGTGAGCGCTCAATGACTGCTGGGTTATGTACAATCTTGCGGCAGCTCTGGATATGTTCAGCTCTTCCGCCACTACCAGAAAATACGAAAGGTTTAAGAAATTCATACATCAATCACCATTTCTATTCTTTCATTTCACGCATCCAAAGTCAATACTGTTTCAGAGACGGGACAACAGTTTCCGCACATCCCGGGCGTTAGTATTCACAGGTTCTGTTAAAAAATATTATAGAAGGAAACTTCATCGGAATAAAGCTTAGTATGTATGGTACTGCACTGCGCCGAAATCACCCGTTCAAAAATGCGTACCAAAGGAGCGTACCGGATATTACTCCACAGTGTTTTGACTGTATTTTTCTAAGTCTTTTTACTGTTATATAGAAAATTCTTCACAGCCTTTTGGCTGTGGTAAATAATACTAAAAAGCTGTTTCTAACTTTGTCAATACTATGCTATGGTTAAATTGGTGATAGTTATGAAGACTTTAAAAACCATTGATAAATGGTGTAAAGGCTGCGGTATTTGTGTTGAATTCTGTCCGAAAAATGTACTTGGTCTTATAGATGATAAAGTCACCGTTCAAAATAAAGAGGAATGTATCTTTTGCGGTCAGTGCGAGCTTCGGTGCCCGGATTATGCAATATTTGCAGAGGAGAATAACTATGAGCAGGCTGGTTTTAATGCAAGGCAATGAAGCCTGTGTTGAAGGCGCTATTGCATGCGGAATGCGGTTTTTCGCGGGATATCCCATAACTCCGTCAACAGAAATTGCCGAATATTGCGCTTTAAGGCTTCCTATGGTTAAAGGACATTTTATTCAGATGGAGGATGAGATTGCAAGTATGGCGGCTGTTATAGGCGCATCCGTTGCAGGAGTCAAATCCATGACCGCCACCAGCGGCCCGGGATTTTCCCTGAAGCAGGAAAATATCGGCTATGCCTCGGCAGCAGAAATCCCCTGCGTTATTGTTAACGCACAGCGCAGCGGCCCGTCAACCGGTCTTCCAACCTCACCGTCCCAAGGGGATGTTATGCAGTCAAGATGGGGAACTCACGGTGATCATCCCATAATTGTACTGTCTCCCTCATCAGTATCCGAAACCTATACGCTAATAATTCGTGCTTTTAATCTGTCTGAAAAATACAGAACTCCTGTAATTTTTCTTATGGATGAGATGGTAGGCCATCTCAGGGAGGGAATCGAAATCCCCGAACACATAGAAATAGTAAACAGGAAAGTCATTAAGGGAGGCCAGTCGCAGCATATGCCATACCGCATACCTGACGGGGAATGCGCCCCTGTTTTTGCTCCTTTCGGAGAAGGCGACAGATATAATATTACAGGTCTTATCCATGATGAATCAGGTTTTCCGACAAATTCGCATATCGAGGCAAACAGGATGATAACCCGACTTATGAGGAAAATTGAAGACAATGTTGATGACATAGTTGCAACGGAGGAAAGGTACACCGAAGACGCTGACATTGCCGTACTGTGCTATGGGGGGACAACAAGAAGTGTCCTTGAAGCAATAGATGAAGCCCGCAGTAAAGGCATCAGGGTTGGAATGTTCAGACCCATCACTCTTTGGCCTTTCCCTGAAAAAGAGCTTTTTAAGCTTTCGGGGAAAATTAAAAAACTCATAGTGGCTGAACATAACTACGGGCAAATAGTTCTTGAAGCGGAACGGGTTGTAAAAAACAACTGCAGTTTAAAATTTACAGGGAAGGTTGACGGAACATTAATAAGCCCCGCTGAAATCTTAAGGGCAATTGAGGAGGATTAAAAGTGGCAAGCCAACTTGTTGAAAAATATATGCGGACAGAGCACCTGCCCCATATCTGGTGCCCGGGATGCGGCAACGGGGTTATTATGCATGCGGTAGTGCGGGCAATAGACAAACTGGAACTTGATAAAAACAAGGTTTGTATTGTATCGGGCATTGGTTGCTCTTCAAGAGCTGCCGGTTACCTTGACTTCAATACCATACATACCACCCATGGCCGGGCCCTGGCATTTGCCACCGGAATCAAGCTTGCGAAACCGGAGCTTGAAGTTGTTGTAATAGCAGGAGACGGCGACATTGCCGCCATCGGAGGCAATCACCTTATTCATGCGGCACGGCGAAACGTGGGCATGACTGTTGTTGTTATAAACAACAATATATATGGCATGACGGGGGGCCAGTATTCTCCCGCCACACCTGCCGGCGAATTTGGAACCACAGCTCCCTATGGCAACATAGACAGGCCCTTTGATATTGCTGCTCTTGCAGCAGGAGCCGGTGCTTCCTTCACCGCCCGCGGAACAGTTTACAACCCCGCTCAAATAACTTCCTGCATACAAAAAGGTATTTTGCATAAAGGTTTTTCACTTATTGAATGTATAAGCGTATGCCCCGTATATTACGGACGGAAAAATAAAAAAGGCAGTGTTATTGATATGATTAAGTGGCAGCGCGACAACTCAATACCTGTTGAAAAAGCGGGGAAACTACCGCCTGAGGAACTTAAAGGGAAAATAGTAACTGGTGTTTTAAGTCAGGCAACCTATCCTGAATACACTGAAGAATATGCAAAGATTATTGAAAAAGTATCTGGAGGTATCAACTATGAGCAGGCATGAGATTATGTTAACCGGTTCCGGAGGACAGGGAATGATCCTGGCAAGCATTATACTGGCCCAGGCAGCAATTCTTGAAAATAAAAATGCCGCCCAGTCCCAGTCATATGGTCCGGAGGCCAGGGGAGGCAAATGCAAGGCTGAGCTGATTGTAAGCGATTCTTTTATCAGATTTCCCAGGGTAACAAATCCTACTTTTATTCTCGCGCTTACCCAGTCATCCCTTGACAATTATACTGAGGGAATATCAGGAAAATGCATCGTAATGGCTGATGAAAGCCTTAAAGTTCCATATTGGCTTAATCCGGATCAAGTTATAAGGGTACCTGTTCTGGATACGGCCAGGTCCAGGGTTGGCAAATTATTCACAGCAAACATTGTTGCGGTGGGAGCAATTAATAAGGTTCTTAATATCGCAGGGTGGGATAATTTAAAAAAAGCTGTGTTGATGCATATTCCTGAAAAAACGGAGGAAATCAACATCAAAGCCCTGAAAGCCGGTGAAATGATGCTTTGCAGCTATCAGCCGGCCCCATCCGCTGAAAGACTGTTAATTGCATAAAAACATACTTTAATTAAATGGAGCAGGTAATATGAAAATACATGAGTATCAGGCCAAAGCTTTGCTTGAAGAATATGGCATCCCGGTGAACAGAGGAATTATGGCGGAAAACTCTGATGATATTTCCCATGCGGTTAAATCGCTAAAACCGCCCTTTGTAATAAAGGCGCAAATACACTCCGGCGGCAGGGGTAAAGCCGGCGGGGTTAAAATAGCAAATACTACCTGTGAAGCTGTTCAAATTTCCGGCGATATGCTGGGCAAAACCCTGGTAACAAAACAAACAGGTCCCAAAGGACGGATAGTTAAAAAGCTTCTCATTGCCGAATGCGTGGATATCAAAAAGGAATACTATGTAAGTATGACTCTGGATTCGGAAAATTCCTGTATAGCTCTTGTGGCATCCGGTGCAGGCGGCGTTGAAATTGAAGAAACGGCTGCTGAAAACCCTGACAGTATAATCAGAAGAAATATTGATATAAACATTGGTGTGAGGGATTATTTTTTACGAAATATCGCATCCATGCTGGGAGTAGATGATGTTGCCGGATTTATCCGCATAGGCAGGGGAATGTTTGAGCTTTTTATGGAAAAGGACTGTTCAATGGTTGAAATAAACCCGCTTGTTGAAACCCCCGAAAGAGCGCTGATAGCCATTGATGCAAAGGTAACCTTTGATGATAATGCCTTATTCAGGCATCCCGATATTGCCGGATTGTGCGACATAAATGAACTCGACCCCAAAGAAGCTGAAGCCGGGAAACACTCTCTTAATTACATTGCCCTTAATGGCTCTGTTGGCTGTATGGTTAACGGCGCAGGCCTTGCAATGGCAACAATGGACATAATAAACGCCTATGGCGGAAAACCTGCCAACTTCCTTGATGTGGGCGGCAACACAACCGGCGACAGCGTTGCTGAGGCATTTAAAATCCTCTTATCCAATGAAAAGGTAAGAGTTATTTTTGTTAATATTTTTGGCGGTATTGTGAAATGCGATATAATCGCAGAAGGCATTATAAACGCCATAAAGTCTCTTAAATCCGATTGTTCAATGATAGATATACCCATTGTGGTACGGCTTGCTGGAAACAATTCGGAAAAAGGAAATGAACTTCTTAATAAATCGGGTCTTAATATTATATCAAAGACGTTAATGGCTGATGCCGCAAAAACCTGCGTTCTTTTGTCACAGGAGAGTTTAAAATGAGTATTCTGGTAAACAAAAACACAAGATTAATAGTACAGGGAATTACAGGAAACCAGGGCAGGTTTCATACCCAAAAAATGCTTGAATACGGAACAAACATTGTAGCGGGAGTTACACCCGGCAAGGGCGGCTCCCGGGTTTTGGGCATACCTGTATTTGATACTGTTGAACAGGCTGTTAAGGCAACCGGCGCCAATACGTCAATAATCTATGTTCCGGCAAAATACGCACCGGATTCCATCCTTGAGGCTTATGACGCGCGGCTTGATCTGGTGGTGTGCATAACCGAGGGAATACCTGTTCTTGATATGATGTTAATTAAAAATTATATGAAAGATAAAAAGACCAGATTAATTGGTCCAAACTGCCCCGGCGTAATAACTCCCGGCGAATGCAAGGTGGGCATCATGCCTGCGTCAATTCACAAAAAAGGTCATATTGGGGTTGTGTCCCGTTCCGGAACTCTTACATATGAAGCCGTGAACCAGCTTACACAGTATTCCCTGGGACAATCAACCGCAGTGGGTATAGGAGGAGACCCTGTAAAAGGACTTGGTTTTATTGATGTCTTAAAGATGTTTAATGAGGATGATGAAACTTTCGCCATAGTTATGATTGGTGAAATCGGAGGAAAGGGTGAAGAGAAAGCCGCGCTTTGGATAAAGGATAATTTGAAAAAGCCACTGGTTGCCTATATCGCAGGTCAAACAGCCCCGCCCGGAAAACGCATGGGGCATGCCGGTGCCATCATTTCGGGCGGTACGGGAACTGCTGAAAGTAAAAATAAAGCACTTGGTGAAAGCGGCGCATACGTGGTAAAAACACCTGATATGATAGGAGAAGCAACATATAATTTATTGAAATCCAGGGACTTGCTTGAAAAATGCCTTGTATAATCAGCGTTATAGCCCGGAAAGGCCCGAATCCCTGCTGCTTTTACATGGAGTTCCGAGCATTAACAACTATATTGAACCTGTTTAACAGTTAAAGCCCGAGGGCTCCGGAACTTAGGGCCGAGGCCTGTGGTGCGTTCCGGTGGGCACGCACATACTTATTCACATACAAACAGATCAATAATGCTGAGCCAAAAACACAATATGTTTATGGCTCAGCTTCATCTTTATTACCTGAAGTTTTTTATATCGTACAATTACGGAAAACCCCGTTTCTGATAATTGAAGCCCTTGTTTTATATATGGTGCAATTTACACGATGGTCCTGACAATGATTTTTGCTTTTCACAAATTTATCTCCTTGCCAGAGAAAACCAGTGAATTGTCATTCTCCAGAACATTTTAAGCAAAACAGCTTTTTCAACTTCTTTCACCGCAACCAGCGGGATACTTTTTATAACCTTGTCGTCAAGCAGCAAAACCACCTCTCCGGCGCTGTCCCCTGCTTTAACAGGCGCGTTTATGTGTTCGGTCAAGCGAATTTCCTCTGTAATCTTATCCTTTTGGCCTCTTTTTAACAGAATTTCACAATTGTCTTCATAGACTGCAGGAACTGAAACTTCAAGTCCTTTTTTAACATTTACATAGTCTGCAATTTCACCTTTTCTCTCAATCTTAAGTATTTCATAATTGGAAAAACCATAATCAAGGATTTTTTCCGATTCTTTAAATCTTAAGGTAAGGCTGTCCGAAGCCAATATTACGGAAATAAGATCAAGACCGTCCCTTGATGCAGTGGCGGCAAGGCAATACCCGGCAGCATCTGTCACCCCCGTTTTCAGCCCTGTAATTCCTCTGTATTTTCCCACCAAATGATTTGTATTATCAAGTCCAAAGGTTCCGTTCCTGAAAGTATCCCGTTTTATCGTGGTATATTCAATTATCTTAGGGTATTTGGTTATCAGTTCCCTTGACATAATTGCTATATCATGAGCGGTGCTGTAGTGCCCTTCGTCGGTTAATCCCGAACAGTCAAGAAAATTTGTATTATTCATTCCGAGAGCTTTTGCCTTTTCGTTCATCATGGTAACAAACACGCCTTCACTGCCTGCAACATGTTCTGCAAGGGCAACCGATGCATCATTGGCTGAATGAATGGCCACAGCCTTTAATAGATCGTGTACGGTGAATTCCTCCCCAACTGCCAGATAAACCTGTGACCCCCCCATGCTGCTGGCATGCTCTGAAGTTACCACAACATCATCCAGGGTGATCTTATTCTGCCCCAAAGCTTCCATAACCAGGAGCATGGTCATGATTTTTGTAATGGATGCAATTGGCCTTTTTGCATGACTGTCCATTTCAAATATAAACTCTCCTGTGTTTGCACACATAAGACAGGCCGATTTGGCGTTAATCTGAAATGGCGCGTTTGAAACAGTACTGTTTTCCTCTTCTGTTCCCGAAACTGCCTGACCTGGCATCAGCATTAATAATAAAGAAGTTAATATAAGCCACGCAACTATTTTTCTTTTCATTTCGACTCTCCAAATAGTATAATCTCATAAATAATGTATGCATGGCCCATATTCTACATTCCTTATTCAGCGTTTTTATATTCCAGGGAAAATAACCTCGGACCAACCAAAACTCACCGCAAGCTTTGACCCTCACGTTGGAATAATTGGCTCAATCCACTTTTCCTATAATAACAGGCTTAGCCTTGGGAGGTACTTCACCGATAATTATTGAGTCTGACAGCACCCTTGCTGCGTCAGAAATAAATTTTTCTTCAGATGTATGAAGAATTGCAATGGTTTCACCTTTATTAACCCGGTCTCCCGTCTTTTTGGCAAGAATAATTCCCGCTGACGGATCTATTACGTCATCTTTTGTTTTTCTGCCGGCTCCCAACAAGAGAGAAGCAATCCCCAGATTTTC
>JAAYGP010000293.1 GCA_012727625.1 Clostridiaceae bacterium | reverse complement strand
GGGCACATTTGATGAACTGCAGGAGTGGAACGAGCTTTATGACGACTACCTGAAATATTGGAGTGAGAAAAATTTCATATAAATTTTATATAAGGCAACAGGGAAGACAACATAAATAAGAAACAAGGCAGAGGAGAATGCAAATGAAAGGCTACACAGAATACCTGGAAAATCTTGTAAGGCTGATTGAGAAAGTTAAAGACTGCCAGTGTGAAAAATTTGAAAAGGCTGCGGATATTATCGCTGATGCAATACAGGAAGGCCGGATGGTACATTTCTGGGGTCCCGGCGGGCATTCTTCAATGTTTGCGGAGGATGTCCTATATAGGGAGGGAGAACTGGCATGCATAAACCCAATAGTTGACCCAAGCATTTCTCTCGGGCATGGAGCTCTTAAGGAAATAAATTATTTTGAAAGAATAGAAGCCTATGCAAAAGCAATATTGAAATATAACAGAGTCAAGAGCGGTGACATCATGGTAATGGGCAGCGCATATGGTGTTAATCCTGTTTGCATACAGGCAGCGATTGAATGCAAGAAAAACGGAATATATTTAATTGCCATAACATCACCGCTTTTTGCGCAATGGCTTGACAACGAGGAAACCAGACACACCAGCGGAAAAGGTTTGTATGAGATAGCTGATTTGTATATACACAGCTATGCACCGGAGGATGACCTGACTTTAAAAATGGAAGGTTCAAAAGAAAAATTCGGGTCGGTGGCAACAATAATGCAATTACTAACCTGCAAAGCCATGACTTCAACAGTAATTGTAAAGCTTATAAAACGCGGCGTAAAGGTTCCCATATGGCGTGATGCGCTTGAAGAGGGCGGCGCGGAGTTTAACGAACAGTATATGAAAAAGTACTGGAGCATAGTCAAATCCATGTAAATATGAGTACTAATAAAAATATGTGCTTTGCGTTGAGGCAAAAACATTTTACGTAAAAAGCGTTATTAAAGAATAAGAAAAATATCATATTTTATAAATTTTGCTGCTTTTTCTGACCAACCATTAGATACAGAACCATTATAAAAGAAAGAGGTAAAAGTTATGATTAAGTATGACTACAAGTATGACCTTACAAAGCACCCGTATATATGGCAGTATCTTGATAAAAGTGATTTCAGGGGTCAGAGTTTTACAGTACCGGCCGGTATGGAGACAGTTACAGGATTTCGCATAAAAGCAATAAAAATAGGAAATCCCGGTTCCATAAAATATAAAATCGGCTATTTCCCCAATGATGCATCCCTTGCAGAAGGGGTTATTGATGAATCTCAGGTAACGCCTACATATGAACTTTTCTGCGGCCCGGATTTTGAGCCCATAAAGGTCAAACCCCACGAAAAAATATATATAACTCTCTTTGCGCCATATGCAACAGCACCTCTTGATACATACAAGATATATGGCCCAAGCCCTGATGAAAACACTGATCCTGAACGATGCAACCTGTGGGAAAACTATAGAAGTATTTCTTACCCATTGGACTATTACAGCGCCAGCCATCCTCTGTTTGAAAGCGGAAGCGGTTTTGACAGCAAAAGCAGCAACCTTTTCAGTTTGTCGTTTATTGTATATTCCGGTGATGACAGGGAAAAAGAAGAGGAGGAGGAGCTGTTCGCTATTGTACTCAAGCTTACTTCAGAGCCGTTTTCCGAGTTTGAATACATTCGCCGGGATAGTGAAATATCAGATAACGAGGTTTTACTCAACGATAAATGGTGTGTTGTAAATAAAATAAAAAATGATGATGTTGTTAATAATGCCGTCAGTGAGCTTAATGAGTACCTTAAAATATGCATGGGCGTTAATCTTTGCGGAAGCAGTTCACAAATAATAGTTGATATAAACGATTCCA
Source organism: Clostridiaceae bacterium (assembly GCA_012727625.1). GTDB lineage: Bacteria > Bacillota > Clostridia > DSM-8532 > DSM-8532 > JAAYGP01. The sequence goes on along the minus strand of JAAYGP010000293.1, from coordinate 1,100 downwards.
GGGATATGCCGAAAGAAAATGAAAGCTTTATTGTGGAATCTCATGAAGACGCAGTTTATATTACGGGAAAAAGCAATAGAGGTGTAATGAGGGCAATTCACTGGATACTTGACTATATGTCTTACAGAAAAGTGCCTGTAATAAGATCAGGCAGGTATGTCATAAAGCCAAGGCATGAGTTGAGGATGACCTATGGCATAGCGCCGGCACCTATTCGCTATTATGAGCTCCAGGGGGATCAGATATGGACCCCGGGTTATATGTGGAGACTTTCCCGGGCAGGATATAATGCTATTAACATGGCTGTCAATATCGAGGAAATTGTTGAGTTTTCATCTGTATTTCCGGAAATGGTAGAAGAAACTTCAAAAATTGCAATAGAAAAACTCAGAAGAATAGTTGAACTTGCCCAAAAATATGGTGTTGATGTTTATGTGGAAATAAAAGCAGGGTATTATAGATTCTTTGACACTAAAGTATATGACAGGCTGCCTCATTTAAAGAGCTACGACAATTTCGGGAGATTCCCGTGTGTAAGTCAGGAAGAAACTCACATCTATCTGACTGAAACCATTTCCAACTTATTTTCAATAGTTCCTGATTTAAAAGGTATGATATTGATTTATTCCACCGAAGGGTTTTATTGTTGTTTCACTCATGGAAGAAACCATTTATGTCCCAACTGCCGCAATTACAAGACGGAGGATTTAATTCTACGTATCACGGACACCCTGCTTAAAGCAATCAGGGTAAGAAATTCTGAAACGGAATTAATTATGTGGACATATCACAGCGAATATGAATGGGATTATAATTTCATAAAAAATGCGCCTAAAGATATAATCCTCATGAGTAATATAAGCCAGTTTGCCGAATTTGACAGATTTGGATACACGCTGAGAACAGACGATTATGCAGTGACAACAGCCGAAGCAAGTAAAAACTTCAAGCATATGAACAAGCTGGCAAAATCTGTCGGTATCCGCCTCATAGCAAAGACCGAGGATGCTTTCGGGCAGGAATTTGTAAGCACTCTGTATTATCCGTGTTTGCAGCAGCACCAAAGAAAATGGGACAATTTAATTGCGGAAGACTTATAT
>JAAYGP010000292.1 GCA_012727625.1 Clostridiaceae bacterium | reverse complement strand
GCAAAAGCAGTTGGCAAAGTTATTCCCGAGTTAAACGGAAAGCTTACAGGTATGGCATTCCGTATTCCTGTGGCAGACGTTTCAGTTGTTGACTTAACCTGCCGCCTTGAAAAGGCAGCCACATACGAAGAAATATGCAAGGCCATGAAAGATGCTTCTGAAAATGAATTAAAGGGTATATTGGGATATACTGAGGACATGGTTGTTTCCACTGATTTTATTGGTGATGCAAGAACTTCAATTTTTGACGCAAAAGCAGGAATCCAGTTAAATGATAACTTTGTTAAGGTTATATCCTGGTATGACAATGAATGGGGTTATTCAAACAAGGTTGTTGACCTTATTGCTCATATGGCAAAGGTTGATGCTAAATAAACCGATACCTGAAGTTTAAAACAGGCATCCTCAGGCAGGATGCCTGTTTGGGTTTACTTTCCTCAATTTTTTGACAAAGGAGTGAAATACATGAGCATATACAACAAAATGAGTATGGAAGACATTGACATCAGGGGAAAAAAGGTCATAAACAGGGTTGATTTTAATGTGCCGCTGGACGCGGATGGCAATATTACCGATGATAAGCGTATTGTTGCTGCTCTGCCGACCATAAGATATCTTATAGAAAACGGAGCAAAAACAATACTCGTTTCTCATCTGGGTCGCCCCAAAAGCGGATTTGAGCCAAAATTCAGCATGAAACCGACAGCGGTCAGGTTAAGCGAACTTTTAGGACAGGAAGTTATCCTTGCGAAAGACGTAATAGGGGAGGATGCAAGAAAAAAAGCGTCCGAGCTTAAGGCCGGGCAGGTTCTTATGCTGGAGAATGTCCGTTTCCATAAGGAAGAAACGAAGAATGATCCTGAGTTTACAAAGGAACTGGCTTCACTGGCGGAAATCTTTGTAAATGATGCATTCGGAACTGCTCACCGCGCCCATTCATCAACCACCGGCCTTGCAGATTACCTTCCGGCTGTCTGTGGTTTTTTGATTAAAAAGGAAATAGAAATAATGGGCAAAGCCTTGTCCAATCCCGCAAGACCTTTTGTTGCAATCCTTGGCGGCGCAAAGGTGTCCGATAAGATTACCGTTATTGAGAACCTCCTTGACAAGGTTGACTCCCTTATTATAGGCGGAGGAATGGCATATACTTTTCTTAAGGCAAAGGGATATAATGTCGGAACATCAATTTGCGAGGATGATAAATTGGAGCTTGCAAAGGAATTGATGGAAAAAGCCAGGGAAAAGAGGATTAAACTGTTGCTTCCGAAAGGAAATGTTGTAGGCAGGGAATTCAGCCCTGACACCGAGTCAAAGGAAGTGCCCTCCGACAGCATTCCGGATGGTTGGATGGGGCTTGATATAAGCAGTGAAACTGTTGAAGAATTCAGCAATGAAATCAAAAAAGCCGGGACAGTTGTCTGGAACGGCCCTATGGGGGTATTTGAGTTTCCGAAGTTTGCTGTCGGCACAAAGAAAATAGCCGAGGCTGTTGCATCCTCCGGAGCTGTTTCCATAATTGGCGGAGGGGATTCCGCGGCTGCGGTGGAACAGCTTGGGTTTGCGGACAGGATAACCCACATTTCAACAGGAGGCGGAGCGTCCCTTGAATTCCTTGAGGGGAAAGCTCTTCCCGGAATTGCTTGCCTGATGGACAAGGCAACCCGTG
>JAAYGP010000291.1 GCA_012727625.1 Clostridiaceae bacterium | reverse complement strand
TCGGTGGTGACGGGGGCCGAGGCCCTGGAGCCCGGGAATGTGTATATATAATTATTTATTTAAAATCCATCAATAAAAAAATCTATTCTCTTACAAATCCTTCCGGATGCTGTTAATCATTTGACATCCTGCTTATTCAATAATACCGCTTTACGTTTGTTTCATACATCAATCAATTATATTATTTCTTCATTTTTATCGTATGCACTCGATAAATCCAAAGTCTAATACCCGGTTACTCAATTTTTACCACAGGTGTGAAAATGAAATACTTCATTTTTCATATCGCAATAACTTAAACAGCTTTGCTTTATATAATAACATATATCGACATTTTTCGCATTCCGGTTGACAGGTCACTTATCAGACGCCTTCAAGACGCTGCTGCTCCCACCCAAACCCGATTCCGTTCCTGCTCATGCCGGCACGGATAAAAAGTTTATCCGGATTGCACCACTTACAGTACCCTCAATAGGCTAAACACAACAAGTATTGTCATACGTAAAAGTGTTGTCATGCATAACCTCTTTAATAAAGCATCAGGCAGGCGATTATCATGCAATACCGGAAACAGGAGCCAATTTTTATAATAGTAAAGATCGCAATAATGTGCAAACCATAATTTGTCATAAGCACATTTATTATTTTAAAATCGGAGCATTTTACTGACACTTCAATCTATCTTGTGTATAAAACCGGAACCTGCTATTTTCGTCCGGCTATTATATTGCTTACCAATAGTTTTGACAAAAAATTTCTCTGTATCTTTATTGCATTATGGCTGCATAACTCCTGACAGCAAAAGCAGCGAATACAGCCTTTATAATCCACTACCGGTTTCTTGCCTTTTTCTGTATATATAACCTTGGGAGGACAATTTCTCGCGCAATCACCGCATTTAACACATAAGTCTCTTTGTATTACCGGCCGTGGCTTTAAAAGAGGTCTGAAACATTTCATAAATCTTCTTCTGAATACCCTATGGCTGCCATCTGCACTATGTTCCGGTATTTTAAAATCTTTAACAATTGCATTTTCCAGCCTTTCTCCGACAATCTCAATGTCTTCTCCAATTAATCCGCGTTCTTTTGCCTGAACAAATAAAGGAACCAAATCCAATGGAAGATTTATCAGCTTTAAAGCTGTAATATCCAGCGAGAATCCATCAGCAGATGCCAACAACAAACCTACATGTCTTGGATTTCCTGATGTAGGTCCGGGACCTTCCATTCCAGTAACGGCATCCATAATATTCAGCGCTGGCTTTATTCCTGAATAAATATCTATTAAACAATCAGCGAATTTGTTGTAATCAGGCATTCGCATATGGAGATCTGTTTTGGAAGTGCCGGCAATGGAACCAAACATGTTTTTTACAGCACCTGTATAAATCATGGAACCATGGGTTTTAAGTTTTGGCAGATTAACTATCACATCTGCGTCCGCCAAAGGCTTGATAACCTCAAACTTTTTAAGATTCTTTGCCTTGGGATTTGATATGGTTTCTACCCTGAGATCATAATTAAGAATTGCACCTGTTTCATCAGCAACTTTTTCCGTACCGGTCATTTTATAAACATGCTTCAGCATGGATTGGCTGTACGGGCC
>JAAYGP010000290.1 GCA_012727625.1 Clostridiaceae bacterium | reverse complement strand
GTTTATTACCGGCCCGTCGGTTATTAAAGCGGTCACCGGCGAGGATGTCACATTCGAGGAACTCGGTGGCGCTTCAACTCACAATTCCATAAGTGGTGTCGCGCATTTTCAAAGCCCCACGGAAGAAGAATGCTTTAATGAAATAAAAAGACTTTTAAGTTTTCTTCCCGATAACAATCTGTCGGATAGTGAGTTATATGACAATTATGACGATGTAAACCGTATAGCTTCAGAATTAAATGGCATTATTCCGGATGAGCCAAATAAACCATACGACATGTTGAAAATAATTACTACTGTGGTTGATGACGGAGATTTCCTTGAGGTTCAAAAAAACTTTGCAAAAAGTATAATAACCGGATTTGGCAGGATAAACGGTCGCACCGTGGGCATTATAGCAAACCAGCCAAAAGTGAATGCCGGTGTTCTGGATGTTGATTCATCGGACAAAGCTGCCCGTTTTGTCCGTTTCTGTGATTCATTCAATATTCCTGTTGTTACATTCACCGATGTTCCAGGATATTTGCCGGGTGTTATGCAGGAGCACAACGGCATTATACGGCATGGAGCCAAGCTTTTGTTTGCTTTTTCCGAAGCGACGGTTCCCAAAATTAATGTTATTGTCAGGAAAGCATATGGCGGGGCATATATTGCCATGAACAGCAAGCATCTTGGCGCTGATGTGGTATTTGCCTGGCCTACGGCTGAAATTGCGGTGATGGGGCCGGAAGGCGCTGCAAACATCATATTCAGAAAGGATATTGCCAAGGCTGATGATCCGGTTGCTTTCCGCACGGAGAAAATCCGGGAATACAGGGATAAGTTTTCAAACCCATATGTTGCCGCGTCAAGAGGTTATGTTGATGATGTAATAGAACCATCTGAAACAAGGATTCGTATTGCCAGCGCTCTTGAGATGTTGAACAGCAAAAGGGAAACAAGACCTGCCAAAAAGCATGGAAATATTCCACTTTAATCTGTATAGCCTTATACTAAAAATAATAAATTCAATGGAGGGATAAATATTATGAGAAAGTTTCATATAAACGTAAATGGAAATCATTATGAAGTTGAAGTTGAAGAAATAACAGGTGCATACCAGCCAGTAGCTCCAATGGCACCTGCTGCGCCTACAGTACCTGTTGCTCCTGCACCTGCTGCGGAAAAATCCGAACACATGCCAGCAGCAGCGCCTGCGCCGGCCGCCAATGCTTTCGTACCGGTTGGAGCCGTAAAAGTTAACGCTCCAATGCCGGGAACAATACTTGATGTTAAAGTAAAACCGGGTGATGTTGTAAAGAAAGGGGATCTTTTATTGATCCTTGAGGCTATGAAGATGGAAAATGAAATTGTGTCACCACAGGACGGGACAATTGCATCTGTCAATATTACAAAGGGCTCATCCGTTAACAGCGGTGATCTGCTTCTTTCCATGAATGGATGACAACCGGTTTTATTCTATAAGCAAAAGGAGGCTTAATACTGTGAGAATAAAAATTACTGAAACAGCGCTCAGAGACGCACACCAGTCATTGATAGCGACAAGAATGAGAATTGATGATATGCTTCCGATAATTGAGAAAATGGATAAAGTTGGCTACCATTCTCTTGAATGTTGGGGCGGCGCCACTTTTGACTCATGTCTTCGATTTTTGAATGAAGATCCCTGGGAGCGGCTTCGTAAAATAAGGGCAAAAGTAAAAAACACCAAGCTTCAAATGCTTTTACGCGGGCAGAATCTTTTAGGATATAAGCATTATTCAGATGATGTGGTTCAATATTTTGTACAGAAAGCGATAGCAAACGGTATTGATATAATCCGGATTTTTGATGCGTTAAATGATCCAAGAAATCTTGAGGTTGCAATGAAAGCAACCAAAAAAGAGGGAGGACATGCTCAGGGAGCTGTATGTTATACTATAAGCCCGTTCCATGATCCGGAGCAGTTCGTTAAGGATGCCAAAGGATTAGTGGAGGCAGGAGCTGATTCCATATGCATAAAGGATATGGCAGGGCTTTTAACGCCATATAAGGCATATGATTTGGTAAAAGCCTTAAAGGAGAACATTAAAGTACCAATTCAACTGCATACCCACTATACCAGCGGAGAAGCTTCAATGACTTATTTAAAGGCAATTGAAGCCGGATGTGACATAGTTGACTGCGCGATTTCGCCTTTGTCAATGGGAACCTCACAGCCTGCAACAGAGTCTATTGTTGCGGCTCTGAAAGATACACCATATGACACAAACTATGATTTAAAACTGTTATCAGAGGTTGCAAATTATTTCCTGCCCCTGAGACAGGAATACCTGAATTCAGGACTTCTGGACACCAAGGTTCTGGGTGTTGATATTAACACATTATTATACCAGGTGCCGGGCGGTATGCTCTCTAACCTGGTTTCTCAGCTGAAACAGGCAGGCAAATCGGAGAAATTACATGAAGTGCTCAATGAAGTACCCCAGGTAAGAAAGGATCTTGGATATCCTCCTCTTGTTACGCCAACAAGCCAGATCGTAGGAACCCAGGCTGTTATAAATGTAATAACAGGCGAGCGGTACAAAATGGTTCCAAAAGAAACAAAAGCACTGGTAAGAGGGGAGTATGGCAAAACCCCGGCTCCTATAAGTGATGAAATTGCAAAGCTCATAATAGGAGATGAGGAAAGAATAACATGCCGCCCCGCGGATATGCTTGAACCCGAGCTGGATAAAATTCGCAATGGAATGAAAGATTATATTGAGCAGGATGAAGACATTTTATCGTATGCACTGTTTCCTGCTGTTGCAAAGAAGTTTTTTGAATTCAGGAAAGCACAAAAATATAAAATTGATCCTGATATGGTGGATTACGAAAATAATGTACATCCCATATAGGAACGCTGTATTATATATGGGATATTATGTTTTGTTGCACCGCTGGTTTCCTGAATGTTCAACATAATATAACAAGGGGCGGGGAACGCCTCTTTTTGTTTAAACAGGATGTTTTAACCGAAGTATTGAAGGGAGTATTCCCTTTGCCGGCTTAAGACGGCTGCTTTAGGGACATCACAAAGATTCTGAAAAAGCGGTGATTCACTGACAAAAATCTTAATTTATTTTTAAGGGGTATTTCCCGATATGACTTAAAAATATAAATACACATATATTATATATATAAATTAGAATTACTCCATGAAGAAATATAAATATGTTGTTACTATTAAATAAATCCATATTATATATTATATAACTGAAAAGGAGTTATTATGTCGATTAAATTTGATATCAAAAATACCGGCGATTTCTTAAGCTGTAAAGAGCTTGAATATTTTGGCCCCTTTGTTGACAGAGCCCATAGTATGCTTCATGAAAAATCCGGTCAGGGAAATGGTTATTTAGGCTGGGTTGATTTACCTGTAAATTACGATAAAGAAGAGTTGGAACGCATAAAGCAAGCTGCGGAAAAAATAAGATCCGAATCAGAGGTTTTTATTGTGACAGGCATAGGAGGATCATACCTGGGTTCAAGAGCAGCAATTGAGGCATTAACGCATTCTTTTCACAATATGCTTCCCTCAAACAAAAGAAACGGTCCGGAGATTTATTTTGCAGGAAATAATATCAGCTCAACTTATCTTGCAGATTTGCTGGAGGTAATTGACGGCAAAGAAGTTTCCATTAATGTAATATCAAAATCCGGGACAACTATAGAACCTGCCATCACATTCAGAATATTGAAAGACTATATGGAAAAAAAATACGGCACTTTAAATGCAGGAAAGAGGATTTATGCGACAACTGACAAATCACAGGGTGTATTAAAAAAACTGGCGGATTCAAAAAATTATGAATACTTTGTTATTCCTGGGAATATAGGTGGACGTTTTTCCGTTTCAACCGCGGTGGGTTTGCTTCCGATGGCTGTTGCCGGAATTGATGTGGACGGATTGCTTTCCGGTGCTGCAAAGGGGTATGAATTATATCAAAAACCTTTTTTGGATAACCCGTCGTATATTTACGCTGCCGCAAGAAACGCATTATACAGGAAGATGAAGACTGTGGAAATCATGGTAAGCTATGAGCCTTCGTTGCATTATTTCACGGAATGGTGGAAACAGCTTTTTGGTGAAAGCGAGGGAAAAGACGGAAAGGGTATATTCCCCGCTGTTCTGGATTTTACAACAGATCTTCATTCAATGGGTCAATACATTCAGGATGGTCTTCGCAATATTTTCGAAACTGTTCTGAGAGTAGAAAAACCGGGAAAGGATATTAAGATTAACGAGGATGTTGAAAACCTTGATAAACTGAATTTTCTTGCAGGTAAGACCATGGATTTTGTTAATAAAAAGGCTTTGGACGGTACCATGCTGGCCCATCAGGATGGCGGTGTTCCCAATTTTCTTGTAAAAATTCCGGAAATGACCCCTTACTATTTTGGGCAACTGGTTTATTTCTTTGAAAAAGCATGCGGGATAAGTGGCTATCTTTCAGGTGTTAATCCGTTTGATCAGCCGGGTGTTGAGGCATATAAGCGAAATATGTTTGCTCTTTTGGGCAAGCCGGAATATGAAAAAGAAAAAGAAATACTGGAAAGGAGACTATATAATAATTCCCAATAGTACTGTATTATTTGAGTGTTTTAAGTATTACATTTCTTATTGCACAAGGATATAGTATTATGGTTCTTATTTCATTGAAAAATCGTTTTGTTTTTATGTAAAAACAGGAATAAAACTTTTTATACAAAAAAACAGGCAATTTATGCAGGCAATATTGATTATTTTCATTTTTACTAATATAATACGTCTTATATGAGATTTTTCAACTTTAAGTCAGGAAAATACCAATTTTACTTTTAGGATATTAATTACACTAAGGATGTATGAAAATATAAAATAAGTTCAATACTTGTAATAACGAGGTGAAGATATCCCTCAACGCTACATTTCAAAAAGACTTTTACTGTACAAAAAGAGGGTGTATCTCCAGTCTCAGAATAACGGAGTATTTCACTTAAGATGTATTGCTTCCGTTGTTAATAACGAGATTTATTGGGGGTATTTTCAATGGTAAAGGAGGAAGTCAGACTGACTGGAAAGTTGAATAAAGGATCTTCAACAGGCAGGTTTTTTATAAACAGACGGTTAGACAACAGGAATTGCAACGGGCGTATTTATGCAAAAAGTTGCATTAATAAAAGTAAATCAGCGGATGATATGAATAATGTAGCGTTAAAAAATGTATCACTGGCTGAAAAGACGAAAGAACTTACAGGTAGTGATTGGGTTTCCGCCTTGTCTCATGAGTTCAGAACACCCCTTAATGTAATATTGTCAACACTTCAGGTAGCTTTGATGAATACAAGCGGAGAGCAGGAAAATGAATACAGCCTGGTAAAAAGCAAGTACCTTCGCATCATGAGGCAAAACTGTCTTCGCCTTATGAAAATGGTTAACAATCTAATAGATATTAACAGAATTGATTCCGACTTTTTCAATATAGATCCCAAAAACGAGGATATAGTGCGAATTGCCTGGCTTATCACAAATTCGGTTACCGAATATGCAGGTGCCAAAAACATAAAAGTATCTTTTGAAACCAACAAGCAGGAATGTATTATTGCCAGTGATACATTCCAACTGGAACGTATTTTATTGAATCTTTTATCAAACGCGATTAAGTTTACTCCCGGCGGGGGGAAAATTCATGTTGAGCTTGTTGTTATGCCGGAAAAAGTCTATATATCAGTTTCGGATACGGGGCAGGGAATTGCGCCGCAATACCAGAAAACAATCTTTGAATACTTTGGTCAGACTGATGGCAAAACATACACTGAAAAAAAAGGAAGCGGATTGGGTCTTTATCTTGTGAAGAGATTACTGGACAGAATGAGCAGTAAAATATGGGTGACCAGCAAAGAAGGCCAGGGAAGCAAATTCACATTCTACCTTCCAAATTACAGGCTCCCGCAATCTGTCAAGGAGGATAAGCATGTTGACTATCAAAGTCACAGGGTTGAACGCCTTCAGATTGAATTTTCAGATATATATGTTGGTTGAACATTTTTAAAACAGCTGCGTATACCCACCAGGGTTCATCATATAACCTCGTCCATTTCCGGAGCCGCGGGCTTTTGCTGTTAACCTGTCTATAAATTTCTGTTTGCGAACTTTTCTACAGATATTGTTCATCTCATGGGGAATTTTTATGGGATAAAACTTATAACTCAAAGTTACTGTTCACAGGTTCTGTTAAAAGATATTGTTCAATAGTGGAAACACGAGCTTCATTATAATTTATAATTTGCAAATTGCGCAAGAGCTTCATTTATGAAAATTTTTCTGTCAAGCGTTTTTGAAAATGTCCTAAAATAAACAAAACATAAGCACCAAAAAACGGTGCTTTTTCATACGAGCAGATATTTAATGTTTTAAGTATAATACCAGAAGAGATATCCCCTTTTCTATTT
>JAAYGP010000289.1 GCA_012727625.1 Clostridiaceae bacterium | reverse complement strand
GCTGTCTAGGCCCTTCTCAAGAATGGACTTAACGCTTCTGTATGAGTAGGCACCATAGATAATTGCCCTCTTACAGGCATTGTTTACTCGTTCCGAAGTATACTTGGAAAGATTAATGTAAAATACGAAAATAGACTTATTAAGAACAGGGTTTAAAACTGAACTGCTTAAATTTTCTCTGTTTCGCTATTTGTCCGGACATTTGTATTTTGTGAAACAGGGAAGCCGTGATTGCTGTTATTTGCCGTTACTGCCGTTGCGGAGCTGCAATCCGCTCAAGTTTCCTTTTATTTCACAAAATCTTAAATTCTGCGAATGTACTGTCAGATGTATTGCGTTTTTTGTGAAAATAATATATAGTAAAAACGAGGTTTAGCTGAATGTTATAACCTATGAGCTAAGAGAATCAATCCTTAGCAGGGGGGAGCAAAGAAATGTGGACTGTAGTTTATATGGCGCAAAACAAGGAAATAGCCGAGAAACTGAAATCCATCCTGGAAGAGGAAGGCATATTGGTTAAAATAAATCCGATTAGCCAAAAGGAAAAAAACGATAACTATTTTGAAGTTTCAGTTCCTGAAGGAGAAGTCGAGGAAGCTCACAGCATAATTATCGAAAAGGGTTTTTAGTGGTATAATTTGTTGTTTTGATTGACAAGTTCAGTTTGCGATTCAGGGCAAATTGTATATAACCCGCCGGATGCTTCATAAAAGGGGTTATGCATGACATTACTTATTGTTGTTTGTATCATACAGAGGGTACTTTTTTTATAATAACCGTGAACAATACAGCCCGTGTTTCCACACGGGCTATTACTTGTATAAAAATAATAAAGTTGGTGGTTAAATGGATAATATAAAAACTATAGGAGTATTGACCAGCGGCGGGGATGCTCCGGGAATGAATGCGGCAGTGCGCGCGGTTGTCAGAACCGGGATTTACTATGGCTATAATGTTTTGGGAATTCGTAAAGGATACGAAGGCCTTTTAAATGGAGACATTTTCAAAATGACTCTCAGATCTGTGGGTGATATAATTCACAGAGGCGGTACTTTCCTGCAGACTGCAAGATCATATGAGTTCAACACAGAAGCGGGAGTTGAAAAAGCCATTTCAATTACAAGGGTTTTCGGAATTGATGCCATGATTGTTATTGGCGGAGACGGTTCATTCCGGGGCGCCCGGGATCTGAGCAGAAAGGGATTGCCTGTTATAGGTATTCCCGGTACTATTGACAATGATATAGCAAGCACAGAATACACCATTGGCTTTGATACTGCCAAGAACACGGTCCAGGATGCGATTGACAAAATCCGGGATACTGCGTATTCCCATGAACGGTGCAGTGTTTTGGAGGTTATGGGAAGAAAAGCCGGGCACATAGCTTTAAATGTCGCGATTTCCGGAGGAGCAGAAGCTGTTATACTGCCCGAGAAGGAATTTGATATTGACAGGGATATTATAAGACCAATAATTGATGGCAGAAATCGCGGGAAAAAGCACTATCTGGTGGTTATTGCCGAAGGTATTGGCGGTGCTGTTGATATCACAAAATACATAGAGGAGAAAACCGGAATCATGACAAGAGCGACAATATTAGGACATATCCAGCGCGGAGGAAGTCCCACTGTCTATGATCGTGTTATGGCGAGCAGGATGGGCGCCATGGCTGTTAAATTGTTAAAAGACGGATGTATTAACAGGGTAATATCCTTCCGGCAGGGGGCTCTTACGGATATTGATATAGAGGAAGCTTTGAAGATGAAAAAGACAATTGATGAGGATTTATATGAATTGAACAAAATACTGGCCTTGTAAAGCTTAGCTTAAATTTTTCACAAACAGGGAGGAGCTAATGGTATCTGAAACAAATCTCATAGTACGCTATCAGGAAACAGATCAAATGGGAATTGTACACCACTCCGTTTACCCCATATGGTTTGAGTGTGGAAGGACGGATCTTATTAAATGTGCGGGAATGACATACAGCCAGATGGAAAAGGAAGGTGTTTTTCTTCCTCTTATAGAGCTGAAATGCCGCTATTTTTACCCGGCCAATTATGAAGATGAAATAGTGGTTAAAACCGGAGTTCTTGAAATGTCACCCTCAAGAATTATATTTAAGTATTCTGTTTATAAAAAAGGTTTTGAAAAGGAAATAGCTTCAGGACAAACTGAACATGCATGGGTGAATGATAAGTTTAAACCGGTTAATCTGAAAAAGTACAGGCCTGAAATATATATGAAGATAAAAAAGTATTTTAAAGAGGATGAAAGCAATGGAAAAGAGTAAATGGCGTCATATACCCAATATATTAACCATATTGCGCCTTTTGGCTGTGCCGTTGATGGCAGTCTGGATGATTTCAGGGAAATGGATTCAAAGCCTTAGTCTTTTTCTGCTTGCAGAGTTTACGGACATCCTGGACGGATACATAGCAAGGCGTTTCAATTTCATTTCCAATTTCGGAAAGCTTGCAGATCCATTGGCGGACAAAATGATACAACTTACAGCTCTGTTTTTGCTTGCCCATGGCGGCAGGCTTCCATACTATTTCTTTTTTATATTATGCGGGAAAGAACTGGCTATGATAGCAGGTTCATTGTCTTTCCTGAAAATAGACGTGGTTGTTTTTTCAAACCGGGTTGGAAAAGCAGCGGCTTTCGTCCTGTTCACCGGGATTGTTGCAGCGTTTCTTAACAGCCCATATTCTGTATACATC
>JAAYGP010000288.1 GCA_012727625.1 Clostridiaceae bacterium | reverse complement strand
CCTCATAGCTCCAGAACATTTCATTAAGGTTTGTTAAAACAAGAGTTTTTTCCTTGTCAAACCAGGGGTTTGCCTGGGATGAAAAAACCGTATCAAATTCCACGTTCGTAGTTAAAGCATGCCTTAAAAGCCTGGCGAGATCAGAAGCGGTTGTTCTCTGATTCTCGTCATATTCCCCTGTGGGGTTAATAAAGACGGTATTGCTCATATTAATTGATGCGGCATAATCATTCATTAATTTGACAAAGCCTTCCACAGTGCCGCCCACAGCTTCAGCCAGGGCGATAGTGGCATCATTTGCATTATTAAGCATTGAGGCATAGATCAGGCTGTCGGCGGAATATTTTTCACCGACAGTCATATCAAGCATGGCGCCATTGGCATTAACAGCCTCTTTACTGGCTGTTACCATGGTATTGCTGTCTGTTTTCTCAAGAGCTATAAGCGCTGTCATCAATTTTGAAGCAGCAGCTATGTGCAATGGTTCATCAGGATTTTTTGAATACAATATCTGACCCCGCCTGAGTTCCATCAGGATGGCAGAGGGTGACTCTATAAGCGGATCCGTCGGAAGAGCGGATGCGGGTAGATGAACGAATGATAAAAGCGTCAGTATGAGGACAACAAAAGAAGCAAATCTCCTAAACATTTTACGCCTCCAAAGTCAGGTTAAATGGTATGATGCTCGCAAAGAAATTTTCATATGTTTGCTTCAATAAATTATTCTGCTTAACATAAAATTATAATATATGTTACGCATTTACGCTGTTCAAAATAGTAAAATGCAATATTATCATGCCTTTATTCTACCTTTTTTTAGCACCAAAAACAAGATAAATGTCACTAATAATAATTAACATGAGCAATATTGCCCACGAATATAGAATGCAAGAATTTGCCACAATATTTATAATTATGAAGTTTGACTGTTTAAACATGTAATATACTCATGTAAACCGGAGGAAATAAATTGTCAGGAAAAAAAGTACAAATAGGACGCCGTCAGTTTTCCTTTTTGATTACAACAATGGCAATATCAACAGTGGATATATTCGTACCTGCATTTATAGCGCAGGAAGCAAAGAATGATTCGTGGATTGCTGCCGTTATTGCTGGAGTTGCTATTTTTCCGGTAAGTTTTATAATGTTAAAGCTTTACCGCAGATATGAGGGCCTCACCCTGATTGAAATATGCAGAAAAGCAGCAGGCAGGTTTTTCGGAACTATTTTCGGGCTGCTGTATTTATTATATTTTATTGTCATTGCTTTCAGTGTATCCGCAGAAATGGGGCATGTAATTAAAATCGCGTTGTTGAATCTGTCTACGCCCCGTCTGAGCTGATACAATTGGAGGCATCCTTTATCTATGGCTTTGCACAGCTTATGGTAATCAAGCCCATATGCAATGGAATGGGCAGCAAACACACCCATGCTCAGGGAATTATACTGGCCGAATCCCAGGAAAGGCTCAAGGGCTCCTCCTGCAAGACCTGCAAAGATCAAATTATCTGTAACTTCTTTCCCGCTTAAAAGCAGGCCGACTCAATCATCAAAAGTACTGATTGAATCGGCACGTAGTATTGATGTGTATTAAAAAGTGATTTCATTCAATGTCCTGAAAACAAGACGCTTACCGGTAAGTACGCCGCTTGGCGATCAATAAACTTAATACCGGTATTTTTCATGACATCACATGTGCTTCATTTATTAAATTCAGCAGCATAATTTTACTTCCACAAAGGGTAAAATTAGTTTAGAACCCGCTATATAGCATATGAGCATTAATCTACTATGAAAGATGAAACTTCCTTCATAAAAGCATCTGCCCCGTCAGCGTAGACTTCAACCTTTATTGGCTTGCTTAAATCAAGGCTGAATATTCCCATAATGGATTTTGCGTCTACAATGTATCTGCCGGATGTAAGATCAACATCAAAATCATATTTGTTTACAATGTTCACAAAATCCTTTACATCATTGATTGATTTCAGCATTATACGGAATGTTACCATAATATGTTATACCTCCTTTCATGGGCTATTCTGATTTTGAACTGCTGAAAAACATGGGTTGGTATATTTTGTTCATAGTCATATATATATTAACTTCTGCGATAATAATAGTCAATTACAATTACGTTAAATTTGTTCACAGGTTTGATTTATGTTACTGTTTACATACCAATTAAGTTACTTACAGGTAAGATGTTGTGCGGTAGCGGAATCAGGAGCTTCATTTGCATTTATTCATTGCCCCTTGATTTCGGAAAGACTATAAGGATATACTAAACTGGGATGGATAAGAAGATGAAGAAAGCAGCATTTATAACACTCGGTTGCAAAGTTAATACCTATGAAAGTGAAGGAATGAAAAGGCTGTTCGAAGAGAATGGTTACGTGATAGTATCTCCCGACCAGTCAGCTGATGTGTATGTAATTAATACATGCACGGTTACCCATCTGAGCGACAGAAAATCAAGACAGATGATTAGAAAGGTAAAACGTATCAATCCGGATGCTGTTGTGGCAGCGGTAGGATGCTATGCTCAGGTCGCACCTGATGAGGTGTCCGCGATAGAGGGGGTTAATTTGGTTGTCGGGAACAACCACAAGGCTGATATTGTCCGATTGGTAAATGAAGCAACAAACAATTCACAAGAAACAGCGGTTTCGGAATGGAAATATTTAAAAGAGTATGAAAATCTTTGGATTGACTCATATGGGGAGCGTGTAAGGGCCATTCTTAAAATCCAGGACGGATGTGATCAATTCTGCAGCTATTGCATTATACCTTATGCAAGAGGGAGCGTTCGCAGCAGAGACCCCGAAGATATTTTAAATGAAGCAGGGCGGCTTTCTGAGAACGGTTTTTCAGAAATTGTGCTGACAGGAATACATCTGACTTCTTACGGAAAGGATACCAGGGATATATCACTTTTTGATATTCTGAAAAGTCTTAACGGGATTGAGGGTATTAAACGCATCAGACT
>JAAYGP010000287.1 GCA_012727625.1 Clostridiaceae bacterium | reverse complement strand
GTCCTTCCTTATGACAACAGCTCTCTGCCCCTTGGTTATTATACCCCTTTCAATGCGTCCTATAGCAATTCTTCCCACATAATCATCATAATCCAGGCTTGATATCAAAAGCTGCAGGCTTCCGTCCACATCCCCGGGCGGATAGGGTACATGGTTTAAAATAGTCTCAAAAAGAGCTGATAAATCTTTGGCTTCCTTTTCCTCATCCCGGACATTCTTTCACTCTCTTTTTCACTTTTCCCATTCTAAGCTAATAAATAACTTATTGTCAATGCCGCATATTTGTAAAATTCGCAAAAGAAGTGAACAGTAACAAACAGGGCGCTTTTAACCCAGGCGCTAAAATGTACTATATTAATTCCGCACATTTCTGAGAACCGGAATTTTGTCATGCCTTGCTGTAAGCGGTTTAAAAACCCGGATTTGTTTACATAATCATGCACCTGATGTTTCAGGCTGCCGCCTGCAATAACCATATCAATTGATAAGAAAAACCTCAGTATAATATCGGTTTTATCCGTTAAACAAAAAGCACCTTATGGCTATCCTTTTTATAATATTCATATCACGGCCTGTCTTGAATTTTAACTCTTTCGTAAATTCAAACAGCTTCTTAAGGGTGTTCTTATCCGGGACGTTTCTTCCGAACCGGACACTGTAATACACTTCGACCATATCTTTCATATTAAAGTCTTTAAACCAAAAAAGCTCATCCACCCTGGCGGCATAATCCAGCGGCGTCTCACCGGTCTTAAATTTGCAGCCGGACTGTCCGAGAAGAAAAACAGCATAGCGGTATAAAAATATAACACATCTTCTTTCAGGCAGCATACCGATTATAACACGCCTTGCTCCTACAAAAACAATGTTTGCAAGATACAACAGCAGTACTGCAGCAAAGACAATAAAAATTATGTTTACTCTATAAATATTGTCTTTATCATTGTTAGCCTTACCGAAATCAACACTGTTTTCGTTTCGCGGAAACTCTTCCTCCATCTCATGTATATCCGGTATATCACTAATGTTTTGATTTTCCTCCCTGGTATTCCCGGAATAACTTACATAATAATTCATGGCTCCGGACATGGGTGCGGTAGGTTCAAATTGAACCCATCCAATTCCTTCAAGGTAAACTTCAACCCAGGCATGGGCATGCTTGTTTCTTACATAATAATACCCGTCTTCACCCGTCTCCGCCGGCAGAACAAAACCCTCAACATATCTGGCCGGAATACCTGTAATCCTTGTTAATATGCACATGGCACTTGCATAATATGAGCAATAACCCTCTTTCCCCTCAAAGAGAAAATAATCCACAAAATCCCAATCTGTTGGTGGAACATTTGGCGACAGCGTATAATTGAAATTCCTGCTTAAGAAGTTTTCAATAGCCTTTACCTTTTCATAGTCCGTTTTACGATTCCAGGTCAGGTTCCAGGCCAGTGCCTTAACCCTGTCGGTTATGCTGTCCGGTACCTGCAGATACATTTCATGAATTTCATCACGACGTTTCTGAAGCAATTTGGATGTTTCGATGAGCTCACTCATCTGGTGCTCAATCTCATTGTAAAATTTGATATCTTTATACTTTATGTTTTCAATAAAGAAATCAATGTTCTCATTAAAAACACGGTAAGCACCGTTCCAACTGCTTTGCAGAAAATTTTCCAGCTCTCTTGTGCCATATACCGGCTGAAGATAATCAAGGTTATATTTGTCACTTTCCTTAAGCCGCCTGTTTGAAAAGAAAATACCTCCTATGTTTTGCTCAATTTCATAGCCTGATTTCAGGCCGGTTATCGGAAGCATCAGTTTTAAGGGGGTGAAAAGTGTTTTTGTACTGATTTGCCTGTATTGAATCTCTATTTTTCTTGTCGGAAACAGCTTTCTTAAAAATTCCGGCATTGCATTTGAACTGAATATCTCCTTATATGTTTCCGCCGTAATTGTATTGAAACGTGATGAATATATGGTATATCCGCCATTATTGAAAATGCGTGCCATTCCCTGCATCATAAGCACTTTCCAGCCATGCTGAAGTTCCCTTTGATCCGCAACCCTGTCATTCAAATATTCATGCTTGTCCCGCCCGGATAATTCCCAGCCGGAGCCTGTATACACATCATAAACGGCGCCCCTTAAATAAACACGGGCAGGCGCTTTAACAACTATAATAAGTGTCTCGTCAGGATTTACAGGTCCACCCAGTCTTCTGGAATTTCCAAAACCGGTTTTGGAAAGTGCAAACTCATCATACCTCTCCGTATAAATAACAGAATTTGCATCCCTCCATAAATCAATTATCTTTTTGTCCATCCACTCCCACTGGACAGGCATATTCCTGACCGGTACAACTGAAGCAATCAGAATTATGACCAGGGCCACAGGGATAAAATAAACTGTAAAGCTTACACCGGTAAAATTACCGGAACGGCCGGGTATTTTTCTGCCTTGTTCCAGGTATCTGTGGCGAATAAACAATATTATGGCAATTGTTATAAAGATAAAGAAAGAGAGCCTGTCAACATACCGCATAATGCCCCATTCCACCATAAAAAACACAAGTCCCGGTACTATAAGATAATAAAACTTAAAATATCTCACAAGAAAATAGTATACAGGCATTGCGACAATCAGGGAAAACACACCAAGAGCGCTCATTAGCCATGCGTCGGATATTGTTTCGTTATAATACCCGGTACCAACCTGTATAATAACATTAACCAGTTTTGTTACAAGATCAAAAAACCGGTTAAGCCCGGCAACACCATCCGTAATAAGAAAGTATACCGAATATAAAAAACACAGGGCAACAGCCGAAAGAAATATTATGCGTCCTGCATATGTATTAACAAATACATAAAAGAGATATGACGCCAAAGCAAACATCAGCATCTGCCACCCTGTCACAGGCACATGCATGGTACAGAGAGTTGCCTTAATTACAGCAAAAATATACATAACTCCGATTAAAGCATAGGTAATACTATCACTGTACTTTTTTTTCATTTAAAACCTGCCTTTGTTTTAAATCTGCTATACAACGTCAGTGGTTATATTTTCATAATTGTCCTTCATATAATCGTATATATTTATTACCTTTATTCCCTGTTTTATCAACTCACTGTCAAGCATTCCTTCCACATCCGCTTTTCTTTCCCCGTCCGCTGCCTTGCAGTAAAACAAGGAAACATCATGTCCGCAGACGTTCATTTTATTCAGGGATTTCAAGTGTTCTTCGCTGATAAAGGGCGAAAAAATCAAAACACTTTGCGCATCTCTCAAGTTTTCCGCAAAGTATACCAAATCATCAGCAAAGGATGTATTCCTGTCAAAAGGAATTAACGCCAACAATTCATACAGTTCACTAAAACTGTTTATATCCTGAAATGTAAGGAGTATTTGTTCATCCCTGAACAAACATACTTTAAGTACTATTCCTGCGTTCAGGAAAACCCTGGCTATTGAAATAAGGACCTCAATGGTTCCGTCCTCTGCTTTCAGAACTTCTTCCGCTGCTCCCTTGAATTTTTCAAGATTTATTATTATTATAATTTCTTTTTCCGGGTAAGCAATGGTTTCCTTTGTTAATAATTTATTATGTTTTGATGACAGCTTCCAGTGTATTTTTTTAAGGCTGTCTCCATACATGTAATCGCGGATATTCTGTATTTCATTGCCCCCTCTGTCTTTTTTCCGTGATAAATACTCATTATCGGATATCCGGACATATGGAACGGCCAATTCATCCAAAGGAAGTATTCTGGGATATACCCTGATATTTTTTGTTTCACCCGGAAGTAAACTAAAAGACATAAGATTTAAAAAATCCCTTATAACAATTTTCGATATCCCGATATCATATTTCCCCCTGAACAGCGCCTGTACATTAAAGTGAAAACGCTTCCGGCCAAACGGTTTAATTGAAAGATGCTCTGTTTTCATGTCCTTAATCAGCATCTGGCTATCCATATGCATATATACCGTAAGATATGTGATGTAAAAAGGCGATACATTATGGATCTCCAGACTGTAATCCAGGTTCTCGCCTTTCCGGTAATCACGCTTTCCTATACGTTCGTTGTATCTTAATGCTGTGCAGATAATAAAAAGATATATAAACGATATAACAGGGGTTATCAGAACAATATAAAAAAGGGTGTAGGGAAGATAGCCCCCATCAAAATAGATGTAGACAACGGATAAAAACAATATAACCAAATAGGAAACCACACTCTTTTTCATATTGTTTATTTCCATTTTACAGGCTAAAGCAATACTATATTAATGCCACAAACAAGGCATAATTTGGCCAAAGCAGCAAAAATCATGCAGTAAATTCCTTTAAGACGGAACCTTTACACTTGAAATAATATCCGTAAGGGCACTTTCAACTGTAACTTTTCTTATTCTTGCTTCCTGGCTTAATACTATACGGTGGGCCAGAACCGGGAAAACAAGGCTTTTTACATCATCCGGAATTACATAATCCCTGTTCATATAAAGCGCCAAAGCCTGGGAAGCTCTCATAAGATAAATTGACGCCCTGGGACTGCAGCCAAGCAGTATGTGCTCCACTCTGCGGGTTCTCTGCACTATTTCAACAATATAATCGCCAATATCCCTCTCAACGTGAATTTTGCGAACCTGATTGCGAAGCTCAATAACTTGTTCCCCAGAAGCAACTGCGCGCAGAGTATCCAGGGGATTATCTTCCTGAAACCTGAAAATAATATCAACTTCCTTTTCCCTGTCCGGATACCCCATGGTAACTTTCATTAAAAACCTGTCCAACTGAGCCTCAGGAAGTGGATATGTGCCCATATATTCAACCGGGTTCTGGGTAGCTATAACCATAAACGGTTCCGGGACCGGGTAAGTTATGCCATCAACTGTAACCTGCTTTTCCTCCATAACCTCCAGCATGCTTGCCTGAGTTTTCGGGGATGTACGGTTGATTTCATCCGCCAGAACAATATTGCTCATTATTCCGCCCTTTCTGTATTCAAACTCGGAGGTTTTCGGGTTATACATTGAAAACCCTGTAATATCAGACGGAAGAATATCCGGTGTAAACTGAATCCTGTTGAAGGAAACACCAATGGATTTTGCCAGTGCATTGGCCATTGTTGTTTTTCCTATTCCCGGCACATCCTCAATCAGCACATGACCGCCTGCAGCAAGGCAAACTACCATAAGCCTTGCAGCGCTGCTTTGACCAACCATTACTTTCTCCATATTTTCGACAATTCCCTGCATTATAGATGCAAATTTCATCACAAAGAACCTCCGTAAAGCAAAAGAATGCGTTAGTGAGTACCAGGAATTTTTAAAACGTACTTCGAAATTTGAGCAAAATCCATAGGTTCGATAAATACATTTTACCACAGGTAAGTATTTACAAATATATACAAAATATACGAAAATAATATATCATTCTTGTCTTTATTCAAGACTTTTTACTATTTCCTTGAAATGATTGCCTCTTTCCACAAAATTGGCATACATGTCAAAGCTCGCGCTTGCCGGGGATAACAGAACCGTGTCACCGCTTTGCGCTATACTGTAAGCTTTTTTGACCGCATCCTCCATATTGCCAGCCTTAAAAACAGGCACAGGTTCAAATCCTTCCTTTTCTATATGTTTCATATAGGCGGCTTCTATTTTATCAGCCGTGGCGCCCATCAGCACAAGCGCTTTTACATGCCCGGGCAGAAACGCGCCAAGCTCGTCATAGGAAAGATTCTTGTCATATCCTCCGGCAATTAATATTACATTCCCGTCAAAAGTCTTCAGAGCCGCAATTGTTCTGGTGGGGCTTGATCCTATGGAATTATTGCGGAATGTCACATCTCTTATCTTTCTGACAAATTCGTTTCTGTGCTCGACCCCTCCGAATGTTTTTGCGACTTTCAGTATTGAGCCAGGGACGACTTCAGGGATTACGGCAGTTATGGCAGCCATGATATTCTCCACATTATACATTCCCGGAAGCTTTATTTCGGATATTGGAATAATCTCTGTTTCTTTGTTGTTCTCCCTGTAGATAATCCGGTTATTGCGTATAAACGTGCCAAAGGAGCATTCCTCATTTAAGCTGAATATTGCGGTGTTTGCAATTGCCTCGGAAATAAATCCCCTTGTTATGGGGTTGTCGTAGTTCAGAACAAGTCTGTCCGATTCTTTTTGGTGCCTGAATATATTTTTTTTAGCGTCAATATATTCTTCCATGGATTTATGTATATCCAGATGATTGGGTGATATATTAGTTATAACCGCCACATCGGGACTATCCTTCATTGTTTGAAGCTGAAAACTGGATAATTCAAGAACAACCTTATCTTCAGGCTCTATCTCCTCTATTCTGTCAAGCAGGGGTGTCCCGATGTTTCCGCCAAGATAGCATTTGTAACCTTCATTCTTTAAAAATTCATAAATCAAGCTTGTTGTTGTTGTTTTCCCATCGCTTCCCGTAACCGCATAAACAAAAGCCGGACATAGTTTAAAAAAAACCTCCATTTCAGAGGTAAGCTCCGCTCCACGCGCAACCTCTCTTTGAATCTGCGGAATGTCGAACCGCATGCATGGAGTTCTTAATATAACATCAAATCCCTTAAGTTTATCCAGATAATTCTCTCCAAGCGAAAAATCAATCCCCAGTTTTTTGTAATCGGCAAGGATTTCAGAAAATGCCGCATCTTCCTTTTTATCAAATACAGTTACCTGCGCACCCCACTTTGAAAGAATGCGGGCCAGAGGCCTGTTGCTTATGCCAAATCCCAGCACTGCCGCCTTTTTCCCGTATATACCTTTTTTATATGATTCCAAAGCCTTATTCAAAGTATTCACCATCCAAACATAAAAATTTCGGGTAACCAATAACTACCTGATTAATAAAGCAATCCAAAATGCTTCCTGGTAATACAAAAATTTGGTGGTAACTGATAATTACCTGATTTCATAAGTATTATACAGTATTAAGT
>JAAYGP010000286.1 GCA_012727625.1 Clostridiaceae bacterium | reverse complement strand
TCAGGGTATGGCATATAAAGTTGTTCTCCAATATTATAATCAGCTTATATAGAAGTTTCTAACAGGTGCAGAATTTGCAGTAAAATACTGGAGTGGTAAATGCAATGAAAATAAAAATGTATAAAGTAAAGCAAAAATTTAATTCGTTTTATCTTGAGAATGTTGAAAGCACGGTTAAACAGGAGATTGACAAGTTAAACCTGAAAATCAAAAAAGGGCATAGGATTGCAATCACTGCCGGAAGCAGGGGCATTGACAGAATTCCACTTATACTCAGGGCAGCTGTTGAAAAAGTTAAAGAACTGGGAGGAGAGCCGTTTTTAGTCCCTGCCATGGGAAGTCACGGCGGTGCTACCGCAGAAGGACAAAAAAAGATTCTTTGTGAGCTTGGCATAACTCCTGATTTTGTAGGTGCTCCGGTGCTTTCATCAATGGAAGTTGTAAAAGTCGGAACTTTTTCTTCTGATATAACGGAGAACGGCAAGGCTGCCGGGTTTTCTGTTGTAATAGACAAAAATGCGTATGAAGCGGACGGTATTGTCGTAATAAACCGTGTTAAACCTCATACCTCATTTCAAAGCAATATTGAGAGCGGCATGATGAAGATGATTGCCATCGGTCTTGGAAAAAGAATGCAAGCTGAAAATATTCACAGTTTCGGAACAGAAGGATTAAGACAATTTATAGCACCAGTTGCAAGAAAGATCCTTGAAACGGGGAAGATCATCGCAGGAATTGGGATTGTGGAGAATGCGTACGACAGGGTCATGGAAATCAAAGCATTTCTGCCGGAGGACATCGAGCAGGGCGACATGGAACTTCTGCAAAAGGCGCGAAAAACAATGCCAAAACTTCCCGTAGATCAGCTGGATATTCTGATTGTTGAAAGGCTGGGGAAAAATATCAGCGGAACAGGAATGGATACCAATGTAATAGGAAGAATGAAAATTCATGGAGAGCCCGAGCCGGACAAACCCGCAATAAATAGAATCATTGTTTTGGATCTCACGCCTGAAACAAAAGGAAATGCCTACGGTATCGGCCTGGCTGATTTCACAACAAAAGCACTGGTTGAAAAGATTGATTACAAAGCTACTTACACTAACGCAATTACATCTACATTTACGGAGCGGGTTAAAATACCGATAGTTGCGGAAAATGAAGAGGAGGCTTTTGAAATGGCCGTAAAGGCGTGCGGAATTAGAAATCCGGAAACGCTCCGTGCAATAAGAATAAAAAACACGCTGCAGCTTGTAGAAATATGGGTCTCCTCGGTGGTATACAATGAACTGCAGGAGTCGGGGTAAAAAAGGCGGAAAAAGGCAGTACCTTGTGGATAGAATAGTTGCTATCAATCCTCATGACCGAATGAGTGCTGATGTTGTCATAAATTCACTGGAAGAGGCTACGGAGAGCAGCTACAGAAAAGGCGGCAAAAAGGCTGCATACATGGATGAAGTGAGCAAACAGACCGTAATGAAAAAGTACATGAAATTGAAATTTCTCAGCCGCCAGCGGAAGATAGGAAGGATGAGACTCCAAAGATTTTGTATATTGAAGCTGATGAAGACCATGTAGCGCAGCAAGGGAAAAAGAAACATAAAACAGAAGATGAATGGGGATAAGTAGCACACTAATGCCTAAGCTTGTTTACGTCCATGAGGGAATAGATTACGAGCGGAGCACTAAAAAGAGAAAAGTATTGAAGAAACCCCGTTATTTTGGAGGAATCAGAGATAGTGAAGAACTGTGATTAGAGGTTTCTCAGTACATAGATGATACTTATGATGTGGATAAGATTGAAACTGTATATATATCTGGAGATGGAGCAGCCTGGATAAAACAGGGATTAAACTGGATTGATAAAAGCAAGTTTGTATTGGATAAGTATCATTTGAGCAAATACGTAAAAGCAGCAACGGCACACTTGGAAGACGAAGATATCGAACAGGAAATAGATGATGCCTTGAAAGAAGCTGATAAGGCATGGCTTAAGAAGGCATTTGCTAAAATCCTTGAAAGGACAGAATCGGAGACGAAGAGGAAAGCAGTTACCGATGCAAAAAGATATATATTAAATAATTGGGCAGGAATAGAGATAAAGGTAGATAACTATGAAATTGTAGGATGCAGTGCTGAAGGGCATGTAAGCCATATTCTATCTGATAGGTTAATCAGCAGGCCAATGGGGTGGTCAAAAAATGGTGCGGACAAGATGGCACAGCTTAGAATTTTCAAGAAAAACGGAGGAAAAGTATACGATTTGGTAATGGCTCAAAAAAAGAAAGAACAACGGGAGCAGGCACAGCAGCTACAAGATGAATTAATTCGTGAAATTAGAACAAATGGGAATAGATATGATGATGTATGGGATAGCAATCTAACAGTGATCAGTAAAGGACATAAAACAGCACTCTATAGAGCGCTAAGAGCCTTTGTAGGGTAACAATGAACGAAGGGAACGGCGAAGCGAACCCTTTACTATAAGAGGGGCCCATATGGTATAATGGGCTAAAGTGGCAGCCAAAAGCTCCAGAGACACTCTCCAGTTACGAGGGGTGCCGCCCTGGCTGACAAACCATATGGGAGATGCTTGTTGTCAAGGGCGTGACCGGAGTGGACTTATTTTAGGAAGTCATCTTATCTTCAATTCCCTACAGTAAATTGACTCAATCGGACATAGTATAGCCCTTGACAATATTTCCCTTTCCAATTATAATTATTATAGTAAACGATTACGGAAATTACGACATCCCGGTTTTGTGGTTTTTTATTCCTCTTCATAGTATTCAGAACATTCAATACAGCCTCTGACAGCCGCACCGTTGAAATAAACCGGACTATCGTACAGACTCTTACAATACCGGGAACGCCCAGGTGATTTGAAATGAATAAAATATCGCAGACAGTTCCATTACAGTATGATACCGTTTTTTCACCTTTTTCGGCCGGCGAATTCAGTTATGCTCTTGGTTTTTTAAAGGATAACGGGTTTACAGGTGTTGAAATTGCCATAGCTTATCCGACAGAAGTGAACGAGCTTGCTCTGTCAAAGGAACTGGAAAGGAACGATCTTGCTGTTACCACATTGTCAACAGGGCAAATTTACGGGTTGAAAGGTTTTTTTCTTTCATCACCGGATGAAAGCATCCGCAGGCAAGCCATTCAAACAATTAATGGACATGTGGAACTCTCCGCCATGCTGGGTTATCCTCCTGTTACCATCGGCCTTATTCGCGGAAAGCTGGAAAGTGAAGATATTGACAAGCTGTACGACAGCTTCAGAGCATCCTTGATTGAATGCCTGGAGTTTGCATACAAGCGAAATGTAATTTTACAGCTTGAACCAATTTGCAGGAATGAAACTGTTTTAATTAACAGTACCTCTGACGCGCTTGATTTTCTTGACTCACTCGGAAACCCGGGTAACCTCGGAATATTATATGATACATATCATTCCAGTATTGAGGACGGTGACATGATTTCTGCCATAAAAAAAGCAGCAGGCAAAATTACAAACGTGCATTTTTCCGACTCAAACCGAGGTCTTCCCGGGGAAGGTTCAATTGATTTCCGCAAAGTATATGAAACTTTGAAAAACACCGGTTATAAAGGAGCAATCGCACTTGAAACCCTATCAATACCCTCGGCTGATTATGTACGCAAAAATTTCGTAAAAAGTATTTTTAAGTTTATTCCAAAGGAAAATCCCGCATAACCTGCGGGTATTCTTATATTCGCCCTGTAATGCGCCATTCAGGTTTTGAAGCTGTTATCCTCCGTTCACAGAAATGTTTTCAGCGCGCTCCACAATGCATCGCACAGCTCTTCTTCTTCATATTCCTGATCAAGGCTGTTTGTAACCGTATAACCCTTGTCACCTATCAGCCTTTTTATCGGCGGCAATGAGACGGTAAAACCATGCTGTCCATATTTCAATCGGCTGAGCATTTCAAGCATCTGGCCTATTGATAAAAGGGGCAGGCAGTCTTTTTTGGAGAAATAATGATCCGGTTCAAAATATTCAAATTCAGAAATCTCATCAACATAGTTTTCATCACAGGCTTTGGGTATTTCCCCGGAAACTTCCTCTTCATTATTTTGATCCGGCAGCTCATCATCAATCATTATTTCATCCGCCGGACCAAGTCTTCCTAAAACCGGGGTATTGCTACCCTCGGGGATGATTATACTGCCAATTACAAACACAATATTTTCATATATATCGTTCACAACACACTTACATACGCTGGCGCATGCAAGTGTGTTTACTTCAGGCATCCACATATCACGCAGATTCATCTTCTGGCTTTCGGTAAGTGTGGCCAGGTCATCAGGTGTAATATGCTGCTTCATATTTTTCTCCCCTTTATAACTTTAACCCCCTGGGGCGTGTCCTGGAGCTCTATTCCCATTTCCTTAAGCCGGCCCCTGATTTCGTCCGCCCTCTTAAAGTTCTTTTCGCTTCTGGCTTTCTGTCTTTCATTAATAAGTTTTTCAATCTCACTGTCAAGCACAGTTTCCTCTTTCTCGTCCATAATTCCAAGAACCCCGGTCAGCTCCAACAACAGTTCGAGAGCCCGTTCTATTGTTTCTTTTCCTGTGTTCGATGTGGCTGTAATCGAGGTGTTGATTTCCCTTACAAGCTCAAATACAGCCGCAAGAGCATCCGCGGTGTTCAAATCATCATCCATGGCATTCCTGAATTTTTTCGAATATATCATTAACGAAGATATTAAATCCTCATCCAGGCCAATGTCCCGGGCATTGGAAAGCAGAAATTCCAGATTGTCACGGCATTCATAAATACGTGACAGCGCGCTTTTAGCCTGCTCCAGCATGGCTTCGCTGAAATTGATCGGGCTTCTGTAATGCGCTGACAACATGAAGAACCGTATATCCTTGTAATCATATTTTTTTGCGATTTCCCTTACCGTGAAAAAATTGCCTGTGGATTTTGACATTTTTTCATTATTAATATTAATAAAACCGTTATGCATCCAGTATCTGGCGAAAGGCTTGCCGTTAACCGCTTCGCTTTGCGCTATTTCATTTTCATGGTGCGGAAAAATTAAGTCCTGGCCGCCACTGTGTATGTCAATTGTCTCTCCCAGATACCGGTTTGCCATGGCGGAGCATTCAATGTGCCATCCGGGTCTTCCCATTCCCCAAGGGCTTTCCCAGGCTGGTTCACCGGGTTTTTGGGCTTTCCAGAGCGCAAAATCAACGGGGTTCCTTTTTCTTTCATCAACACTCACACGAGCCCCGGATTCAAGATCCTCCATGCTATGGCCGGACAGCTTGCCATAACCTTCAAATCTGGCAGTATCAAAATAAACATCACCATCCACCTCATAGGCATATCCTTTATCTATGAGCTTCTTAATCATATCAATGATTGCGTCCATGTTTTCAGTTGCCTTTGGTGCAATGGTCGCATCCTTGATTCCAAGGCCCCGGGCATCGACATAGTACTCCTTAATATACTTTTCCGCAATCCGGAAAATATCCGTTCCCTCTTCGCTGGCCTTTTTTATCATTTTATCATCAATATCCGTAAAATTCTGAACAAATGTTACCTTGTATCCTTTATATTCCAAATAACGGCGTAAAACGTCAAAGATAATAAAAGGCCGGGCATTTCCTATGTGGAAATAATTGTAAACCGTCGGGCCGCAGCTATACATTGTAACTTCCCTGTGCTTCAGCGGAACAAACTCCTCTTTGCTTCTGGTTAATGTGTTATATATTCGCATATCTATTCCCCTTGTATGATATTATTTGCTGATATATTTTCATTCATTTTCCGGTCAATAACCGGAAGTATCGCAACAAATTCATTATTCATTGTTTAAACAAGTGAATCCACTCATCAGATTTATACTCCGTATGGCTAAACTCATGGTTTCAACTGTATCCTGCCTCGTAATGGCTTTAACTCAAATCATCTCATTTGTGCCGCTACTTTTTATTATTGGCGAGGGCTGGGAATTATAAACTTTCGAATATGGCGGGACGGAACTTGTGAGCCATACATTACCGCCTATAATTGAATCATGCCCTATCACCGTATCGCCGCCTAAGATTGTGGAACCGGCATAAATCACAACATTGTCCTCAACATTTGGATGTCTTTTAATTCCCTTAACCGGATTTCCCTTTTCATCAAGTTTGAAGCTTTTTGCTCCAAGCGTTACTCCCTGATATATCTTAACATGATTACCGATAACGCATGTTTCGCCTATAACTACTCCGGTACCGTGATCAATGAAAAAATATTCCCCGATTTCAGCTCCGGGATGAATGTCAATTCCCGTTCTCATGTGGGCATATTCCGTCATCACCCTTGGTATAATGGGAACCTTGTGAAGGTACAGGACATGAGCCAGTCTGTAAAGACTCAGCGCTTCTATGGACGGATAGCTCAGAAGTATTTCTTCACGCTTTGCAGCAGCCGGATCCCCCGCATACGCGGCTTCTATGTCCTTGTGTAAAAGCTCGCGGATTTTCGGAAGCCGCTCCAGCAAATCAATGGTTATTTTATTGGCCCTGTCCGAACACTCGGTACATTTTCCGTGTTCCCTTTCTTTCTTCTCACACTCATTAATAAGACATTTTTCAATAAGTCTTCTTAACTCAATGGCTGCAGCTCTGAGATTATTTCCGGTCAGAATATTAGTATTGGATTCATCTATGGGATGCTTTTCATATACCCCGGGAAAAAGAGCGGATCGAAGCATCCTTAAAACCTGGTATATCTGCTCCTTGCCATCCATTCCTATTATATTGTTGTTAAGAAAGTGTTCTTTG
Source organism: Clostridiaceae bacterium (assembly GCA_012727625.1). GTDB lineage: Bacteria > Bacillota > Clostridia > DSM-8532 > DSM-8532 > JAAYGP01. Next base: position 4,913 of record JAAYGP010000286.1, on the reverse strand, counting down.
TTAAACTCCTCCAGGGATTTTGTTATCTCAGGAAGCTTTTGATCCAGCCAATCATTTAATTGCATTGCACCCTCCCGTTATCTGCACACTGTTGCGACAATTGAGACTGCTGTTTTCAGAATCTTTTTTATATTGCGCATTAAAGTAATACTCCGCGCAAGTCAACTGTCACTATTTTGTGTGCCTTAAATAAAACCACCTGCTGAATGCCTTATAATAATACATTATAATATGATTACACAAGAATGCAACCATAATCAATTCCCGTTTTTTATATTTGGTTACTTATCAAAGGTTCTGTTAAAAGATATTGCGCAATGGAAAGAAACTTTAGCGGAATGAAGCTATTGTTTCCGCTATTTTACAATATCTGACCTGATTCAGAAACTGAATCAGGGTGTGACAGTAACTATTTGTGTTATTTAAAAACCCGGTTCAATACCATGGGCTTTTTAATCAGCATCTATGTAAAGTCTTTCGCCTTCTTTAACCATTCCAAGCTTCTCTCTTGCAATTCGTTCTATAAACTCATCCGAATCGATCTGGTTTGCCTGCTCTAAAAGTTCTTCCTGAATTTCTTTCTCTTTTTCGATTTTCTGCTCCAAAGACCTCATTTCAGCCTTGATTAATGAAATTTCATCCTGCTGCTTAATAAATGTTGCAAAAAAATATACAAAAAGACCTGACATCAGAACAAGCATGATTATATTGATATGACTTCTCTTCCGCATCCCAGTTCCCCTTTCTCTTTTGTAAAAAGCAGTCCAATTGGTTCAATCATCCCCCGCCCGCACTTTCGCTGCCGTGTAATGAGGTTTTTGGAATGGGGGTCATTTGGTTGATTTATGTTAAAAAGTTGCTCTGATACTGTCTATTATACCATTAAAAAGCAAAAATGCAATATTGCCAGCCCAAATTGACCGTATTAAGTTTTGAATCACCGTTACTGTTAACAGGTTCTGTATAAAGATATTGCGCAATAGGAGGAAACTTCAGCGGAATGGAGCTTAACCACACGGTTGAGCCGGTCTTTATTGAAAGAAACTTCTTCAGGTGCTATAATGAAATGGTTTAAGAACATTATTTACTGTTCGGCTATGCTTAACGCAAGTGGGGAAATTACGGACGTTTTTTTATTTATTCTTACAAACAATCTTATTCCGATATTTACAATTATTATTCTTGGAATCATTATTGACAGAAGGTTTCACCTGGATGTATCAACTCTGACAAAAATTAATCTTTATATTTTTGTTCCTCTTTTTGTTTTTGTCAGTACATATACAACAGAATTTCCAAAGGATATGTTCAAAGCTTTTGCAATCGTGGTGCTGATCCTGGCTTTCAACAAACTCATCGGAACTGTTACGGGCAGGCTCTGCAGGTTTGACAAGGGGCTTACAAACGCATTCAACAATTCAATAATGTTTTATAACTCCGGTAATTTCGGCGTGCCCTTGATCACTTTGATTTTTTCAAGCAAAAACTTTTTAGTTAACGGTGAAACCCCATATCTGAACTATGCCCTTTCAATCCAGGTTATTGTACTGCTAATACAAAACGTCAGCACTAGCACAATTGGCGTATTTAACGCCAGCCATGCTCAATCTGGGTTCAAAGGCGCTTTCGTCAAAGCATTCAAAATGCCTGCGTTATATTTTATAGTGGCTGCGTTTTTGTTGAAACTTGTGCCTTATGACTTAACACAGCTTCCCGTATGGCCTGCTTTTATATATGTAGGAAACGGGCTTGTGCCGCTGGCCCTCATATCATTAGGCGCTCAGTTATCCCATACAAAAATAAGCTTCAAAAATCCCATTGTCTATCTTTCATCTTTTATAAGGCTTATTGTCGGGCCAGTTATCGCCCTGATCCTTGTTTTGCTGTTTGGTCTGGACGGGGTTATGGCACAGGTTTTGATTATCTCATCAGCGGTTCCGACCGCTGTCAACGCGTCATTAATAGGTGTTGAATTTAATAACCACCCGGATTTTTGCTCCCAGTCAGTTATGATGTCAACTATTTTTTCAGCAATTACCCTTACCGGTGTCATCTACATGGCGGGAATTTTGTTTCCTGTGTAATGCTGCGAAAGGCTGCGGGGAATATTTCCAAAACCGGTTTTCCCGGATTAAATTTTTTCTTTTCGATGTTTGAAGCTTTGCTGAGTCAGGTTATAGTTTTTTGATAATATGACGCATTATTTTCATCCTGCTGTTCATTTTAATTCCGGTTTGTCTCAGCTGATTTCTTGCCCTGGCCGCACCTTTTGAAAGCTGTTTGTAAAGCCATTTTGCAGGTGGTCTCATAAGTTTGATTAAAAATACTGCAGGCCAAATCAGTACTTTGACCAAAAATGTAAGAATCTGTATAACCCATCGTGATAACAGCCAATAATATACACCAACACCGAAAATAACAGCAAGAAAAAAATACAGCCTGATTTCACCATGGTTACTGGCAAAAGCAGCTACAAAGACAATAATGGCCGTTAAAATCCAGAATGCAATATCTTCCAATGATACCACAACAGCTTTGGTTTTCAGGGCTTTCCTTTTAAGCCTGAACAAATCATACAGAAAGCCTGCGGTAAGACCGCTGCCCATGGCGGTTAAAAAAACATAAACTTCATGAAGCATCTTCTTTACCTTTTACCTGAAAAGACCCGATAAAAATCCGCCTCTGCGCTGAGGCGCTGTGTGATCGAGATATTCCAGAAGCCCGATCTCCCCCTCAATATCAAGTGCCGCGCTTTCCACATCCAGCTTATTAATATGCATGTCTATGCCCCTTATAACCAGAAGCCCCAATACTGTATCAACTACAACACATTCCTCGTTAAAGCTTTCAACATTATGAACTCCGGTTATAATAAGCTTTCTTCTGTCCCGAAGGGTAATATTCTGGTGTTCGCGATCCGTTGATCTTTTATCATCTGCCATCTTTACACCACCACTCACAGACAATTTGAATTTTAGTCGTATCCTATATATGATGCATTTTGATCCATCATATTTAACAGGCTGCGCATGAACATATGTCCATGCATTGAAATTCTATGAAAATATACGCAACAATATGCCACTGATGTATCAGGAAAAAGAAATGCATCTGTTCATTTACTGCAATTATTGCCTGTGTTATAAAGCGTGTGTCATCACAAGCAGGCTGTTTTGATTTACTCCATGCGTTAAGAACAGAATGGGGAAATGTTCCGATTCAAAGGATCTCTATCATTTCACCTGTATCTTCCTTGCGTATATGCTCGGTTATTTTTTTTACTCGGAATCGGGTGGTATTTTCACCAAAACGTATTTCAACGATGTCTCCTTCTTTCACCTTGGTTCCCGGTTTTGCCAGCTTTCCATTGATTGTAACCTTATCCCTGTCACAGGCTTCCTGGGCAAGGGTCCTCCTTTTTATTACACGGCTTACCTTTAAAAATTTATCAATACGCATACACTTCACCTCTTTGGATTATACCACCTATAGCTTCGTTTTGGCTTCTTCCCAAAGCAAATCCATTTCTTCAAGGGTCATCTCGGTTAAATCCCTGCCCGCTTCACGGCTTTTTGACTCTATATACTCAAATCTGTCTATAAATTTATTCACTGTCCCTGTAAGGGCCAGCTCGGGCTGAATATTTAAAAACCGGGCGACATTGACGACAGCAAAAAGCAAGTCACCCAACTCCTCACCTGCCTTATTCAAATCACCGTTTATAAAGGCTTCATAAAATTCATCAGATTCCTCCCGGACCTTTTTCCATGCGTCCTCAACATTATCCCAGTCAAAGCCTACTTTGGCGGCTTTCTCCTGAACCTTGTAGCTTCTCATTAAAGCAGGTAATATTGCAGGAACATCCTTTAAAACCGAAGTTTGATTTTTTGAACCCTTTTCTTTTTTCTTTATATTCTCCCAAAGTTCAATAACATCGTCTGCCGTGTCCGCATGCTTTTTCCCGAATACATGCTCGTGCCTGTGTACCATTTTTTCGCTGACACAATGTATAACATCGGCAATAGTGAATTGACCGTTTTCCTCAGCTACGCGGGCATGGAAAATCACTTGCAGCAATACATCCCCTAATTCCTCGCACAGTTTTTCAGGACTTTTCAAATCAATTGCCTCCAAAACCTCGTATGCTTCCTCAAGCAAATACTTTTTAAGGCTTTCGTGATCCTGTTCCCTGTCCCATGGGCATCCTCCGGGAGCCCTTAAAATTTTCATTATTTCAAGCAAATCCTCAAAAGTATATTTCTCTTTCTGCATAATTCCACTCCTTGCCTGACTGTTTTGCCGATTATCCTTGTTTTGTCGCTTATGACCTCGCCAATTTTTGCAGCTCCTGCCAAACGGTTCTGTCAAACATCCCTTATCACTTTTACTTGTTGTGGCCGAATTAAAGCTTTTCTTACCGGAGAAAGCTTCAGTTAACCCTGATTTATGGTATTGATATCTTTTCAGATAATCAGGTTACCGGACTAAATCGCAGGGACCGCATATTTTTTCAATGCTTCTTGGAACCGCATCCTGCGAATTTTTCCAGGGTTCATTTTTATTTTTATAATCAAACTTCAAAGTAAACCAATTGACTTCTTCCTTTATTCTTTCCAGATGGATTATTTCCATTGACATTAATGTCAATATAAATTCACTTCGCCGGGCGCCACTTAAATATTTAAGGGAACCCTCCAGAAGCTTTTTCAGATGATAAAGGCAAAAACCCTTTTTGCTTATAAAAATTTCTTTAAAGTCAGGTTCTTTAAAAAATAAATATAAAACAACATCAATGAACTTATCCATATTTCAGTTTATTTTTTCGCAAATGGTGCAGGTTCTTTCCAGTTCGTTAAGCTTATTTATCATTTCATTAACGTAATCTGTCGTTACGCTTTTTTTACCCTTTACGC
>JAAYGP010000285.1 GCA_012727625.1 Clostridiaceae bacterium | reverse complement strand
GTAATGTTCCGAATTATGAGGTCTTAAAATATAATAATGATTTTCCTGCATTATCCCAGGAACCTCCATTTCCTGATCCTGTTGGAAACGATTTTTTCAAGACGGAAAAAGCATATGGCAAGTGTGAGGTTATTTTATATTCACCAAATCATACCGTTACCTTGCCCGAGTTACCTTTAGGCCACGTGGTAAAGCTGGTTGATCTATGGGCGGAAAGGTTTGTTGAGCTATCCAGGGATGATAGTATAAAATATATTTTTATTTTCGAAAATCGTGGTGAGGTGGTTGGCGTAACAATGCCTCATCCTCATGGGCAGATATATGGGTATCCTTTTATTCCCAAAAAGATCGAATTGGAGTTGGAGGCGTCAAAGGAGCATTTTGAAGCTCATGATGAATGTCTGATGTGTCGTTTTCTTAAAGAGGAAAAGGATTTTCAAAGCAGGGTTATTTTTGAAAATGATGACTTTTCCGTTATTCTTCCTTTTTTTGTCGAATATCCATATGGAATTTATATAATATCCGAAGTACATAAGCAAAATATAGCAGAATTCAGTGTAAATGAAAGGGCTAATCTGGCAAAGGCAATAAGAGAAACCGCAGGAATGCTTGACGCTTTGTTTGACACACCCTTTCCATATATGATGTGTATGCACCAGAATCCAGTGAATTGTGTGGATGCTTCAGATTATTATCACTTTCACATTGAATTTTTTCCGCCGATGCGCTCAAAAGAAAAACAGAAATTTAATGCTTCCAGTGAAACTGGAGTGTGGGCTCATTGTAACCCAACTGCACCTGAAGAGAAGGCTGAGGAGCTGAAAGCGGCTTACCACAGATATAAAACTAAGCAGAAATGTGATTATTAAGCAGAAATACGTAAATAAAAATGATTGTGTCTATTCAGAGATCCATATTGTGAGCACCAAAGGAGCGTACCCACAGGAACGCTCCCACAAAGAAGTTAACCCAAGCCCACAGGAACGTACCACAAGCTTCACCCTGTTAACAAGGACCACCACTTATAGAAGTGAGGGTCTTATGAAAATGATAAATTCAGTCGAACTTTCATAAGAATTGCAAGGAGGATTAATTATATGTCTAAGGAATTAATACAAAGTTTTATAACATACTTTGGGGGGGAGAGTAAAGGTATTCGTGCTTTTGTTTCTCCAGGCAGAGTTAATCTCATTGGCGAGCACACCGACTATAACGGCGGTTTTGTGTTCCCGGCTGCTTTGACAATGGCTACCACAGTGTTGGCAAGGCCACGTTCGGACAGACAGATAAACCTTATTGCAACAGATTTAAAACAAATGGTATATGCATACCTTGATGAGCTTTATAAATACAAAACTTTAAAATGGGGTAATTATCAGCTTGGTGTTGCCGATGAACTTCAAAAGGCTGGTTATATTCTTTGCGGCTGCGACTTATTATATGACGACAAGGTTCCTCTTGGAAGCGGGCTGTCATCGTCCGCCGCCATAGAGCTGGCTACGGCATTAGCCCTGGTGAGTTTAGGGGATGCCTCTCAAGGGGTAAAGCGTGAAATCGATTTGGTTGAAATGGCCAAAATTTCGCAGGCTGCAGAGCATAATTACATAGGTGTAAAATGCGGGATAATGGATCAATTTGCTTCAGCTATGGGGAAAAAAGGCATGGCTATTTTTTTGGATTGTCGGGACTTAACATGGGAGATGGTTCCCATAAAAATGAGCGGATATAAGCTAATAATTACAAACACTAACAAAAAAAGAAGCTTAGGCGAAAGCAAATATGATGAGAGAAGAAGCGAATGTGAAAGAGGACTTGTCTGCCTTAATAAAGTTTTTCCAAAAGCGCGTTATCTAAGAGAAATATCAGTGGATGATTTTTATAAGTATAAGAATTTAATTGAAGACGAAATCGTGAGAAAGCGTGTTGAGCACATTGTAACGGAAAATGAGAGAGTAATTAAATCTGTAAATGCGTTAAAAAGGAATGATTTAAAAACCTTTGGAAAGCTGATGAATGCTTCCCATGATTCGCTTCGGGATTTATATGAAGTGACAGGAATTGAACTTGATACCCTTGTTATGGAAGCCAGAAATATTGATGGTGTATTGGGTTCAAGAATGACAGGAGCCGGATTTGGAGGATGCACTGTAAGTCTTGTAGAGGAGGATATGGCGGATGAGTTTATCCAACGGGTAGGAGAAGTATATAAGCAGAGGATAGGATATTCTGCAAGCTTTTATATATCTGAAACAGGTAACGGAAGCCGTGAAATAATCCTTTAGCATAAACAGATTTATACACATATATTACATACAAACGAACCAGCATAAGGATAATCCTCCTGTAAAAAATACAATACTATATATGTTGAATTAGAAATTTAACATATATAGACTCTAATCGATGCACGTGCCATTTGTTTTGGCATAGCCAAAACAGGCACATGTGCAATATAAATTGAAAAAGAATTAATTAACAAATATAACCAAATACAATTAAATTCTTTTTCAACTTATATAATTAAACGTTACAAGTCCATGAACAATAACCTTTTGAACATATGATAAATGGTATGACGGGTGACTCAGAAATAGTGTGTAAATAGATTTCTTCAAAAGTAAATGAATGATTAATATTTTTTTATTATACCCAGTTTTTTGTAATTTATACGGCCGGGTATAATTTTTTTTGGAAATATTAGTTTATAATTGTATCTTCAGGTCAATAATGTGGAATGAGGCCTGGCTCTGCCCTGATAACCTGCGCTGCTGATTCCTTATATAAACACATGGAGTTACATACAACAGATTAATATCATAGTTAATTTCCGATATTATACTGTCAAGTTTTTCATCCGGAAAATCTTGTATTCGCATGTTTTCCCCTCCGGCATATATTTACTATGCTCAGTATATTCCGAAGAAGCCTTTTTGGTGATTTACATGGTTATTCAATTAGCATATCCTGGGAAGCATCTGATCTTCCAGCATTGGGATGATACGTTTACCTCCAATAAACGTTCTCATATATACCAACCCATGATGTCCTGAAGCAAACCGACCTATTATCTGAGCTTCGCTGCAGCTGTCAAGTGTTTTTAAATTGCTCAGCACTTTCTCTCCGAAGCCTTTTTCAACTACAATCAACATCCTTCCTTCGCAGGCAAGATACAAAGGGTCTATTCCTAAAATATCACTAATGGCCTGCACTTC
>JAAYGP010000284.1 GCA_012727625.1 Clostridiaceae bacterium | reverse complement strand
ACTTTGCCAACTGCTTTTGCTGCACCGGTCGATGACGGAATTATATTAAACCCGGCACCTCTTCCGCCTCTCCAGTCTTTCTTGGACGGGCCGTCAACAGTTTTCTGTGTGGCTGTTACGGCATGTACAGTGGTCATTAAGCCTTCAACGATTCCGAACTTGTCGTTTAATACTTTCGCGATCGGAGCCAGGCAGTTTGTTGTGCAGGATGCGTTGGAAACAACATTCATATCACTGATGTACTTATCATTGTTAACACCCATTACAAACATTGGGGCATCTGCTGACGGAGCTGTGATAACAACTTTTTTCGCGCCACCCTTAAAATGCGCTGAAGCCTTTTCAGTTGTGGTGAAAACACCTGTTGCTTCAACGATATATTCCGCGCCACAGCTCTTCCAGTCAATATCCTGCGGATTCATTTCGGCAAAAACAGCTATTTCCTTGCCATCCACAACCAGTTTACCGTCTTTTGAAGCGATTTCTCCTTTGTATTGTCCATGTACAGAGTCATATTTCAGCATATACTGCATATAATCCAGATCAATAAACGGATCATTAATTCCTACTATCTGAACATCATCTCTTTTCATAGCAGCTCTGAAAACTAAACGTCCTATTCTGCCAAAACCATTAATACCTACTTTAATTGCCATATCCATTCTCCTCCTAACATATTATTCGACCGCATCAGGTCATCGTTAACAAAATAACAATCATCTAAATTATTCTATATTATATTTCCCTTTTTTTCAAGAGTAATAAGGTAAAATTTTGTCAGGGTGAATTTTAAGAGTTACTGTCCACACCCTGATTCAGGGCTCCGCTCTCAAACAGCTTGTGATATACGCCTTCCGGCCCGTAATCATTGCCTGACACTGCATCAAGAGCCTTTTTGTTTTTTTCAAAAAAAGTTGCGTCCTCCATATATTTGTAGTCTGAACTTATAATTTTATCAAACATATCCCTGATGTAATCAATTCTCAGTATTGTAATACAGCGGGTAGGAATAGTCATGTGAATATCTGCGGACAAAACCGGAAACAGAAGTCAGTATTAAATATAACAAGACAATAATAACAATAAACTCAGACCTCGCATCGCTGCCGCGGGACAACTCCCCTATAATGATCTTTGGCAGGACAACGGAAAAGAAAGGATATATGGCTGCCGCAACGGTATACATTGTAAAATACAGGAATATCTGCTTGTTTTGTGCGCTTATATTTTTAATCATCCTCTTCAGGACTGAACATATCGGATAATTAATTAACTTCTTCACAATTTTAACTCATCACCGTTAATGTTTATGTATAGGATCCGGCAAGCAATATTGTCACCCAACAGTCTGGGTGCGAAGAACATTTGCTTTTTTCCATTTTCCTGATATAAAACGTTTTGTAATTAAGCTTGCCCGTATAACTATATCCACTCCCATCGCAATCCAAAAGCCGTTAAGTCCCATATCAAAATAAAATACAAACAAAACACTGAATAAAAGCCTTATACCCCAATTTCCAATCATAGTATAATACATTACCCATTTTGTGTCACCTGCTCCTCTTAATGCACCTGCCAGGACCATAAAAATACTGAAAAGAGGCTGGTAAAGTATAAAAATCCGAAGCGTTGACACCGCCAGGGAGGCAACTTCCTGATCGTCAGTGTACAATGCTGTCATGGGATGGGTTATAATATATAATACAACTGACGCAAAAGCCATCAGGCCAAATGCCAGATATGTGCTTTGTTTTGCATATCTGTGAGCCAGCTTTTCCTTTTTTGCACCAAGGCATTGCCCAACAAGAGTTGTTGCCGCCATTCCAAAACCAAAACCCGGCATAAAGGACAGGGTATTGATATTCATGGTTATGGCATTGGCTGCAACGGCTGCTGTCCCCAGCCCGGCCACCAGCGTGGTATAAACTATCTGGCTTCCTTGTCTTACAAATTGCTCAATCGCCGCCGGTATTCCTATCTTTAATATGTTTCTGATAATTTCCCAATCAATTTTATCTGTAATATGCCTCCAGTTAAGTTTTAAGCCTGTCTTTCCTTTTAAGATGACTAAAAGGCCGGTGGTAAATCCAGCCAGTCTGCCCAATAGTGTTCCCAGAGCAGCTCCTATTACCCCCATCTTCGGGAAGAAACCTATTCCGAATATAAGCAGATAATTAAATACAACATTTGAAACATTGGTAATCAGCATAACAAAGAGTGGAGTTTTCATATCACCAATTCCTTGCAGCGTTGCATTTATTACCATTGTTGGAAGACCGAATATCATGGAAATTAAAACAATCCTCAGGTAAATGCTGCCCTCATGCAGGATAAAAGGGTCTGCCTCTTCCATTAAAATCATCATTAATTTTAATAAACTCCTGGAAAATATAGCTCCAAGCAGCGCCATGATAACAGCAGAAATGAAACCACTTGTCAGAGACTGCTGTAAAATACGATTGGCTTCTTCCCTGTTCCCGGCTCCCACATGATGTGCAACCAGGGTGGTCGCTCCTATGGTCAGAGACATAAGGGTTCCGATTAAAACCATAACCAGCCTGTTTCCCATATCCACTGAAGCAATGGCAGAAGGTCCTATTTTCCCAACCATAATAACATCCACAACACCTACAACACTCTGGAGGAATAATCTTAAAATAGCTGGCCAGGCAAGCAAAAGTATGTTTTTTCGCATCTGTCTGGAATCAGATTCAACAATATAATCTGTCATAAAATTCCCCTTTTTGGCATAGTCTGCTACATTATAAAAAAATATAAAATAACCTTACACACTCGTTAACAGCCTATCCTTTAATTATAATTTCTGTGCGTATGTCAATCTTATATTCGAAAATTACTTTTATTTCACAATCTGCTTCAACATTAACAACAAACTCCACAAGATCGGATGCTTTTTTAGTGAATTCGTGGGTTGACGAAAGCATCTCCCAGACTCCCCGGATATAATGTTCAAAATGCACTTCTGCAGGTTCATCCTTGTGGTTTTTAATTACATATTCATACTTGAAATGTTCAAACCCGCTAATTCTCTTTCTGTCAACTTCCCCGGAAGTAAATGTGATGTCAAAGGCATTTCCTATAGACAATTTTATGTTTTCATCTTTCGGCGTATGTTCAATACTATTTACACCGATAAATTCGAGCGAACCGTCTGCTTCATCCGCCTTATAAAGCTTTATTTTCCCTTTCGGCATAGGAATGCCAAGGCCACACTCCTTTGAGTTGGTAAATTCTATGACAACTTTCGCTTTTTCAGCATAGGTATCGAGTTTATAATATCTTTTATATGGAATACCCGAACCGTTCAATATATTTATTTGCTTGGTCTGATTATTCTTCAGAGTTGTTGGGTGAAGCAAGGTATACATATGATAGTCAAAAAAAGTTTTTTCCATAGCCTGCGGAGCCGGAGCCTCCTCTTGCACATACGAGCGATATCTGATTTTTCTGTCAATTTTACTGATTCGGTTCACATCGCCGGCGATGAGCTTAACTTTCGCGTTTTCAAATGAAGCACCACTTTGGTTCTTGATCTCCGCCCACCCTGCAATTTTCAGGGTTTTATCCAAGAGCTCAACTACATAATTTGCATCCCAGCTAAAGCCCTGACTCAGATAAGAGACCTTTACACTATCAGCTTCTGACGGCGCAATTTTCCATACAAGGGCCGGTTTCACAATAAGCCCGGATGGTAAGGACGGAAGAATAATCTCTGCTTCAGTATCAATGTATATTTCTTTTGTTTTAACATCTTCCAGAACGCAACAACCCGAGCCCTCAACAGATAAAAGGCGGCAGCTTTTTTTAACGCCTGTCTTCCTGTCCATTAAATATACTTCTCTGTCAATATATTTTCCAAGAAGCTTGTCCCTGTCAACAAGGTCATAATCATAGTTGAACTCTATGATATTTACTCCGTCAACCAGAAGGGAATCTGTTTCTATCTGTTGTGCCACATCAGCAAAGATAAGTTCTGTTTCATTTCCGGTAAGATTAATTTTCCGGATCTCTTTTACCGCGCCGAATCCGCCGTTATAGATAGTCAAAGATATGTCCCGTATATCATCTGCTGTAGAAATTTTTTTCATTATACTTCCCACCTTCATTTTTATTATTGTATCATAAAAAAATCCAATGGATTAAATATATTTCTGATTATCCGCTCATATAAAATTCTTATTTCAAAAATTTGTTAGGAATAAGTATAGAACGAATAAAACACAACCGATAAATGTTGCGTTTCAATATAGCAACCGTATATGGTTGCGTAAATCATGCTATTTTCTTTAAAATAATGGTTGTTACAAATGCAATTGATGCACTGGTTAAATTACCATCCAAATATTTCTCAGCGAAACTTTTGTCTTCAGGCTGCTTATACCGGGCAATGCTTTTTGCAGCTAATACAAACCCCCCCATGGCTCCAAATTGATTGCATAAAATTAACCGATATTATAACTCTTTCAAGTTTTCCAATAATGCGTCCTATTTGTTGATTATTTGCTTCATTAGTGCTGGTGTTTTGCTGCATTTTACTGAGAATAGTACTTTTTCAGAACTGTCAGGCTGTCTGCTGTCTTGTTCTTAAGCCATAAGGTAATTGATCTGGTCTGAAAAGCTAATATTCGCCGTATCCCATTTTCTTACCGGACAGTTCACCATCTTATATGGAATTCCCAAAGCATCAACAAACCTGATAAATTTTTTGTCCAGCCATGGAGGAGTCCATGCGCATCGATAAAATAGTCCCAGTCAATTGATAATAGGCACTTTTCCATTAAATCACCCCTTAAATGGAACTGTCCCATTTTCAATCAGCACACAAATAAAGCGCAAAACATGGTTCTATATTCTCGATTTTTTCATATATGGATGGTATTAATAATCGTGTTTAATTATATAACTTTTTATATAACTTTTAATCAATCATATATATATTATCACATCCGGCTTTATACGGACAAGACAGGGAGACTGGCCTGTTTCGCTTAAAACCCAGACACGAACTGCATCACGGAAAGACAAAACATGAGCTGACCTCACACAATACACAGAACTGTCAAAGACCACTGAAAAAGTCACCTTTTTCAGAAATTAAAGCTGTAAAACTCAGACGGTATTTTTTCAAAAACAGTACTTTTTCAGAACTGTATGACCGTCTACTGTCCTATTTCTGCAGACCGCTCCATAAAAGATAACAGGTGATGATAATGGAACCGAGAATATCCACATACCGCGTTACCGGGTGCCCAGGGGCCATTGCAACTGTAGCTAACGCAATAACAACGCAAACATCTGCAAATGACTTTGCGCGATATAATTTCTGCTGTACAGCTATAACAGCATCGTATTTCTCACGGTTCAGGCTCCGGTAACGCAGCCAGAACCAGGAATTCACCAGAACACCAAGCGCCGCGATAACAAGGCCCATAGTGACATTCCCGCCCGGCCGGTATGAATGCATTTGTAATACAGTGATAATAAACAGCATCACACCGGAACATATCATAGCGCCGCTCGTAAATCGTTTTGCCATGCGTTCCATACGTGTTTTCCCGGTATCGTCGATTTCAACACTTTGCCCAAGTTTGCGGTAAACCCACCACGAAACTGCAATTGCCACCAATTCTGTAGTACGACGCAAAAAATCCGCAATCTGCGTTGTTGAAAAGCTTAACAGAACAGAAATCCCGGTCACAATCGGTCCAGGAGCACTGAGCAACAACGATGCTAACAAAGTCTTTTCCCCTTTTAGTGAGTTTTCCCGCATATTAAACCCCCATATATGAAATAAAAGAGACGACAATAAAAGTGGAAATAGCTGCAGACAACGGAACAGTTATTGTGTCTGAGCCTCTAAGGGAGAATAATTCAACAATCGCGCAAATTGGCGCAACCAGAATCGCAATCGCCAGACACAGATACCAGGGACCTATATTATACAGCATTGTTGTAACAAATATCGCCAAAGAAGATACCGTATACATTGCAAGCGTACCTTCCACCGTCTTTTTCCCCTCAACATGCTTATGTTCAATAAAATGCCGTCCAAACGCTTTTCCGACTAAAGCCGCAGCAGCATCACCAAAACCCCAGGCCAATACAGCTACATTAATAATGTATTTCAGGTCTGTTCCGAGCCAGCCCCAGAAAACAATAATCAGAACAATAACCATCACCGTCAGAAGAATCGTACTCATTTTCACTTCGCCTTTTCTCCGTTCAGAGAAAAAATCCCCATATTTCGGATGGCGCTCGGCTAAAGTTAAAAGCGGATATATGATAATTATAAATACTATCATGGCAAATACTGCATCGTACCATGTATCAAACATATTCACCAGCACGATGATGAAACAGGTACAAATAATGTGAAGAAATTTACGAAATAATTCAGACTTCATTTATTAATCTACTCTCTTTTTAACATAATTTTAAAATTAATTATTATGTGGATACAAAATCACAAACCTCAAGGTCTCTGCAAAAGCAGTGTATCCATATATTTAACACTTTTTTGCATAAGGATGCGCGGAAAAAGGAATGAAGCTCTTGTTTCCGCAATTGCACCATATCTATGAATGGTTTGTACAATAACACCTCACGGTACCCTCAAGGTCCTTGACAATCAAACATAAATATATTATATTGACACTGTGTTTATTTTGCAACCAACAGATGATTTAGAAACGTCATGTTCACAACAAAACAGCGTGCAAGTGTTGTTTTTTTAACACACAACAGCAAAAAATCTTCATTGTGCCGGGAGGGAATATATGCATGAGTGAACCAAAACTGAGCAGGAAAATACGTTATACACGAATGGTACTGAAAGACAGCTTGTTAGAGCTTATGAAACAAAAACCAATTTCAAAAATAACAGTCAAAGAGCTATGTGAGAACGCAGACATCAACCGGAGTACCTATTATTCACATTATTCAGATCCATACGACTTGCTGAAAAAAATAGAAAACGAAACCCTTGAATGGGCGGAAAAAATGGTTACCACTCTCCTTGAACAGACGGATGAAAATGAAACGATAAAAATTCTTGAAAGTATTCTGGAATACATCACTGACAACAGTAAGCACATACAGGTTCTGATGAGTGAACAGGGTGATATTGATTTCCAAAAACAACTTTTATCAATGTTATATAACCGATGTGGTATATCACCGGCAAATGAAAAAAATGCGGATTCGCTTACAAATGAATATTACTTCATTTTCGTTGTGAATGGAAGTGTCGGTCTGATACAGTATTGGCTTAAAAGCGGCTTGAACAAATCAGCAAGGGAAATGGCTGAGATCATTTTTAATATGGCATACAAGACCCGGTAACAAGTCTTACCGCTCTCTTATGCCTTTCAGGTATGTAATTATTCCTGATATTTTCCCTCAAAAGGCCTGTCATTCAACGCCAGGGTTTAATTTCATAGGTATTGCATGTTTGAACTCATGACAGCATAGCAGATGTAATTTCAACACCAATGGTTAATTTCAGGGTTCCAGTATACCAGCTTTTTTATGACAAAAAACGCCTTAAGCTTTTTTACAATTGCTTAAGGCGTTTTTTCCATTTAAAATGCACCATCCCGTATTGTGGATAGGCATAGCATTATCAACTTTTACGAACCTGTAAATTTAGGTAAAACCTGTTTTTAACATATTACGCCCTATTTAACAAACTCCAGTCCGTTAATGAATTCATAATCATCCATATCTCCCAACGCTGACTGTCTGACTGTAATGTTGTAGCTTATAAGTTTTCCGTCAATCCCGAATACCGTTCTGAAATATTTACCGTTCTTCTCATTGTTAACCATAGCGTCTGCCACTATATACGGGTGTTATTTTTATCAAATATCAATTTTTGCTCATCAAAGTACGGATATGGTGTCATAACCCTGTTATCCACCATCATATCCAGTATGGAATATTGCTGCAGGCTGTATTCCAAAGGTCTTGCATCAATTAAAATTTGCCCGAAGAGCGCTTCGCGGGATTTTTCATCAACAGTTGCATCATTTAGTTTCAAATTGTAAAGTATTTGCTTATCAGTCTTATATCCAAAGCCAAAAATACTGACATCCCTTAATGAACATCTTTCATATATGCTTTTGTTCATGACATATGGCATCATCCTCTATGATTGACCTGTTTTCCGATAACGCAATGCTGATGAAACCATGCCTATTTTAACTGCATCGGGATAAATATCGGTTAAAACACTGTCCAGCTGTTTTCCTAAAAACTCCGGTGTAACTTCCATAATTCCCGTTACGCCGGTTGTATTCTGTGCAGTAAGCGCTGTAATAACGCTCATGGCATATACGCCGTTTGCCGTCATAGTCTTGATATCTGCCTGGATTCCGGCGCCTCCGCTGGAATCACTTCCTGCTATTGTTAATACGGTTTTCATTTCTTATTCCCCATTTCACTGCCCCATTTCACTGTTTTTGCTGTTTGTAAAAATTAATTTGTATTCCGGTAAAAGATAATATACAAATTAATATTTATTTTAGTTCTCTATCGTCTGCGTTAAGCTGATTCTTAGTTCTTTGAAAGCAATTAAATGATAATTTTCAGTAAACCACTTTCAAGCTTTTCAGGATGTTGCTTTTCTGATGAAATCATGTATATTGTCCAGTTTTCTTAAATATATATCGCTAATTCTTTTAATCTCATCCAAATCATCCATGTTGTAAGCGTCATATACACCAACTGTCCTGAAACCGGCGCTTTTTGCCGTCTGAATTGCATAGAGCGCATCCTCAAAAACCCACGTATTCTGTGGAAGTGTTCCCATGTGTTCGGCTGCTGCAAGAAAAATATCAGGTTTCACCTTACCTGCGCCTATTTCAGTGGATGTATATATCCTGTCAAAATAGCACACCACATTAAGCCTTTGCAAAGCTCCTTCAAATACCTGCCTGTCACAGGATGTTGCAGCTACTATCTTAATGCCATACTGTTGCAAGCCTTTAAGGAACAAATCAGCACCTTCCTTTAGCTGAACCTCGTAAGAATAAAAATCCGAAATGGTTTTATTGATCCCATTTATAATTTCATCCTCATCCATATCCAAATGATATCTTTCCTTTAAAAATACGGCACCTTCCAGCATGCTCATGTTATACATGGTTTTTGCAAGCCCGGGCTCTGCCTGTATGCCTAAATTGCGCAAATACATTTCGCCGGCTTTGTCCCACACTGGCATGGAGTCCAGTATGACACCGTCCAAATCAAAAATAGCTCCTTTAATCATTTATTTATGACCTGTCCTTTCTGTGCCGAACCGGAAAACCCAATTCAAATATTGCGCCCATAGCAATATTTCGCCTGTTTTTGGTTTGTTTTTATGTCTTGCTGCAGACTGATATTTTTTTCCTTTATCCCACTATTGAGGTCCTTTATTCAGTTTAGCCTTAATGATGGCTTCAGCCTGGTAATGTCTGCACTTATTTTCTTTTAAAGAAATTTATTCGGTTCTGTCTTTTTTTTACTACCTGCTTATAATGTCCTTTTTATCGTACCATGACAGACCGGTTTAATCTTTATTTTTGGACGCAGCATAGAATTCCATGTTTTTACCAGTTCAACAGCCGCCTGTTTCGGATCATCAGCCTCGGTTACGGCAGTAACAACAAAGAAGCCATCAACTCCGGTTTGTGCAAGCTGAGGTATATCAACAAGTTTTACACCGCCACCGACAACCACAGGAATCGGGCTAAGCTTTGCAATTTTTGATATATCATCAAAACTTCTTGTTACCACTTTTCCATCCAAATCAAGTCCGCAGTCCGGTTTTGTTTTTGTTTCATGCAGTGGCCCGACACCAAAATAGTCTATTTGAGAAACATCCGCCGTTTTGATATATTCAAATAATTCATGGGTTCTGGCCGACAGGCCTACAATAGAGCCTTCGCCCAGGTATTTCCGACAGACTTCCACAGGAATATCAGTCTGCCCCACATGAATCCCATCAACCTTTATCCCCTGTTTTCTGGCAGCCAGGATAACATCAAGGCGATCGTCCACAAGCAATGCCACTTCTTTCGATTTGCCTGCCTTATCGATTACCTCCGAGGCCTGACGGGTTAATTGGATCAGTTCCCTGGCAGATGCAATCTTCGAACGAACTTGCACACATGTAAACCCCGCTTCAACTGCGTCTTTAATTATTGCGGCAACCGGACGTCCTTTCGTATTTTCAGGACCTATAACCAGATATGCCGATATATCTAATTTTTTTCTGATGCTCATTATTTTCCCTCCGGAAATAACGTCGACTTTATTGGTTTTATTTGTTTTGTTGACTTTACTGGCCTTATTGATTTTATTTGCCTTATTTTCCATGCTTGTTTTACTTTCTTTTTTGTTTTATCTGCTCTTTTTGCTTAATTGGCATTATTGACTTCAATATTTATTGAAGCGGCAACCAGTATAATTTTCAGGTTAAACTTCCTCAATTTCAAAGGGATTGCCGGCAATGTCCAATGCACTTGCTTTATACAATTCATCAATAAACTGAACCTGGTAACTTGCGGGTCCTTCCGCCTTCTTTTCAGCACGGCTTCCCGCCAGATTAAACACCGCAACAGCAGTAAGGGCTGCAATAAACGGTGAAACAGCTGTCGCATAAACTGCAATAACTCCATTCAATGCGCAGCCTGCCCCGGTAATTTTCTGCATAAAGTGCGATCCTCCAAATGAGAAAGCTATAATTGAACCATCGGTTATTAAATCAATTATCCCCGATACGGCTACAGCCCCACCTGTCCACCTGGCCAGCGCGACAGCTGCAGCTTTGGCGTCATTTACCGAATCCGTGGTATCGACACCGCGAACCCTGGATACTTCCGCACCACCATCCAAGCCCCACAATCCGGCCAATGCCATAATTTCCGAGGCGTTGCCTCTGATTACGGTGGGTTTGTATTCTTTAAATTGTCGTAACAGCCTGGTTCTGAGGGATCCAATTCCCACCGCGACAGGATCAAGAACCCATGGTTTTTTGGCTTCGTACAATACCTTAGCGACATGAGGCAAAGTCTGCTCATAAACCGGTAAAAGTGTGCCCATGTTTATATAGGTGGCTCCACCCGCTTTCGCCAATAATTCACTTTCATCGGGCAAATAAACCATGGCGGCTGATCCACCAACAGCAAGCTGTGCGTTTGCCACAAAATTGATTGTTACCGTATTGGTTATCGACCCTACCATGGGATTTGTCCGCTTTACAGTTTCAACTGCCAGAATTATCCGGTTTTGAATGTCTTTTTTATTAATCATGTATTTCTTCCTTTCGCCAATATTTATCATAAGTTGCGAACTTAACCCATATAATTATAAAAAGTGCTTTCCGTTAATTGAGGAAAGCACTAATTTATTATCTTTAATAATAAATCGCTTCCCTACACCAGTGTTAACTGACAGGTTCAAAGGGTCAGGTTTTACCTTCTCAACTCGTAAGAGTTCCCCCGCAATTTTCTTAAAGATATCAATTATGTCTTCTTGTGTCAAGTCCCAATGCTCAACACCTCGTTTCCAGTCTGATCGATTTATGATAATGTCTCATTGTACCACATGTGATTATGTCCCAACTCGAAAATAATGTATAATTAATCTCATGTCATTACGCGAGGTGGTTACATTGAGAAAGGTTTAATTAACAATGGAAAAAAATAATAAATACCTGACTATTAAAAAGTTAGTTGAGACAGGCGGAAACAAAAAAAGAGCTTCAATGCAGCTGAATGGTTCGATAAGGCATATTAACAGAATGATAAAAGGCTATCAACAAGAGGGCAAATCCGTTTTGTTTTTAAACAAAACAATAAGCTTAACCTCAATATCGGTGGAAGTATCTTTTTTAACCGAAACGGTCATTAAGAAACCTGACATCAAAGATATTCACGGCTCATGATGTATGTTGACTTGTCAAACAGCACAAGTGTCACATGAATGTCGTGATCAGTCAGGAAATCTTTAATTGCAGAGATAGCCACTTGAAGCGCCTCGTCTTTTGGATAACCATATATACCGCTAGATATCAGTGGAAATGCAATACTTTCACAGTTGTTTTCCACAGCTATTTTCAGTGAGTTTATGTATGCGGCGCGGAGGAGTTGCTCACTCTGTTCTTTGCTACAGTGATGATAAACAGGGCCTGCTGTGTGTATTATGAACCTGGCTGGCAGGCCAAACCCCGGTGTGATAACTGCCTCACCTGTCTTAATCGGAGCAAGTTTATCACAGGCAGCTTGAAGCTGTGCCGCTCCTGCTGCTTTGAATATAGCTCCGCAAACCCCACCACCCATTCTCAGTTCGGTGTTGGCTGCGTTGACAATAGCATCAACTTTCATTTTTGTAATATCTCCCTGTACAATAGTAAAAGACATAGCCTGATTCCTCCTTTACATCATCTCCGTCCTGAAAGACGGGAGATTACTTCTTCATTGTGCCGCTAACGCAGCAGTGCCGCAGGCAGAAACGTTCAGCCCGGCTGCCGGGATATTCCTTGCAGCATTTATGTCTGTATTAAGTTCATATCCTCTTAGTTCGCCTTATTCTCCCACCTTATGGAATAAGTCTTACGAGTATCCGATAAAATTCCAGATACGACTGGTAACCTATAAGATCCATTTCCTCCTTACTGCGCTGGCAGTAATAAAACAGCAGTATGCCAAACCCGATAAGTACCGTAAAGTTAATCCACACGTTCATATGCCAGGTTTGCATTATTGCACCCTTTAGCATATCCGCTTCCTTTGCTTCGATTCGACAGGCGGGAAAATGCCTTTTGAGCTCAGTTATAATTTCATTCGCGCTATTGTCCAAAGTTAATTTAATAATGCGCTCATTCCCTGCGTTCTTCATCAATTCATCAGCCGTTCCTGATTTCACGATTTTCCCGTTTACAATAAAGGCTATTCGGTCGCAAATTCTTTGCGCATCCTCAATATAGTGTGTAGTTAAGAATACAGTCGTACCCTGACGTTTAAGATTCAAAATAAGGCTGCGGATTTGTCTTGCGCTTTCCACATCTATGCCTGTAGTAGGCTCATCCAGAAACAGAATTTCCGGATAATGGATTATACCCGCTGAAATTGTCAGTTTACGGCGCATCCCCTTTGAATATACTCTGAAAGGACGTTTCCCGGCGTTTTTAAGGCCAAACCGATCAGGCAATTCTTTTGCCCGTTTTTCCCGTTTCTCTTTTCTCATACCATAGAGTGAAGCACAAAAACATAGGTTGTCAAAACCATCCATTTCATCATAAAGGTTACTTTCATCCGCTACTATGCTCATGATGCTCTGCGCCTTTTTTATGTTCTTAATGCAGTCGATACCGTTTATGGATATCTCTCCGCCGGTGGGTCTGCACAAGCCGGTCAGCATATTGATTGTGGTTGTCTTGCCTGCTCCGTTGGGACCTAAAAAGCCAAAGATTTCACCCTTTTCTATATCAAAAGAAATACCATCTACCGCAGTATAATCACCATAGACTTTTTTAAGATTTCTGACACTCACAATGCCCATGAATCATGTTCTCCTTTTCGTCAGTTATAAATCCGTGGCATGCGGAACGCACTTTTTCGGAACATACTGTACACGGAAGACGAAAGAAAAAAGATCGGAAAACCCGTCATATACATGTTCAACCATATCTTCACCTGATAAAACATCAGGATGGCGGCTTGCCAGATTTGCCATCTTACTGGAATAATTGTTTTCAAATTCAAGTAAAATCCTGTCTGGGGGATGAACATGCCAGCATTTATTTGCCTACCTGGTTAAAATCCATATATAACTCTTCAAATTCTTTCGGTAATAAAGGCTTGCTATAGTAGAATCCCTGAACTTCGTCACACTTTAACTTTTTAAGTATAATTAATTGTTCCCTTGTTTCAACGCCTTCAGCTATTACAGTTTTGCCAAGTGTATGGGCGTATTCTATAAAAAGCCTGGCCAGTTCAGCTATCTCAGTATTACTAATCCTGTCAATAAAGTATTTATCGATCTTTAACTTGTCAAACGGTATTTCGCCAACACTCATCAGCGAATTATAACCGGTCCCGAAATCATCGATTGACAATTGATATCCTAATTCTTTCAAATAATGCATTTTTTCTATAAATTTTCTGTCATCGTAGGCAATGGCTCTTTCAGTTATTTCAATTTCAAAGTCGGAGCGATTGACATTTTTGCCCGAAATAATACCATTAGCCCATAAAGTATAGTCATCATGTATTAATTCATTCACGGACGTGTTAACGGAACACTTAATGTTAATCCCTTTACTCTTCCAAATCTCCATCTGTGATGTTACAGTATTGAAAACAAATTTTGAAATCTTATCAATAAACCCTATCTCTTCCGCAACTGGGATAAAATCATTTGGCCCGATTAAATTTTCCCCGTTTCTTTTCCACCTTACCAAGGCTTCAACACCTGAAATCCTGTTGTTTGCGACATCAATCTTGGGCTGGTAAACTACAAACAGTTCATTTCTTTTAATGGATTCAAGCAAAGCTCCGGTTATATCCTGCATCTCTTTCTTTTTATTTTCCAGGCCGGCATCGTAATAATAAACGCCTGATTCCTTAACTTCCCCCTGTTCATATGCAATCCGGGCTTTGTTGTATATTTCAATTGGTGAAGCGTCCCCACCCCGATATACATATATTCCTGCCTTCAACGATAATCTGATTTTATAGTCGTTCATTGAAACAGGGAAATCACAATAATGCTCCAAAACTGACTTGATTTTTTCTTCATAATCTACTCCGTCTTCACACGCAAGCACAATCAACTCATCTTTTTCGTATGAATAAACGGCTTTCTCCCCGCAATAATACATTAATATTTGTGCCAAATCATCAACTATATCATATGCCAGTTTATTATCAACATACTTCTCGATTTCCTGTAAATTTGTTAATTTAATTGTTATTAGCTTGAAATGCTTTCCGGATTTGATGCTGTTTTCAATATCATAAAAAAGTTTTCTATCATTGGGAAGATTATAAAAGGGGCTTTTCAGGTTTCTTTCCTGTTTTTCTTCATTTAATTTATTAATTCTGTCAATCATATATCCTGTTAAAAAACCTATAAATGAGAACATAATTAAACGTGAAATCCAGTTTATTGGATCCTGCATAATGCCAAGAGAAACATCAAGTGGCATAAATGGACCTGCAAGTATACCGCAAATCGTCCCTACCGCCAATCCAACAAAAGAACCCCAAAATAATGAAGATAGAACTATTGGAATATACATTAAGTGCATGAAGACCTTTTTAGTTCCGCCTGTTATGTATACAATCAATGTTACAGCAATAACCAGAATACTTATCAGCAGGATTTTGGCTACACTGGTCCGGCTGTTTCAACTCACACGTTTAATTATTAAGTTCATAAGATATCCAATCTCCCCTCAGGTTTTGGCTTTTATGCAGTCTGTGTTCATCAGGCGATCGTTTATTAAATCACCTCTGTATATATTGCGTTTTTTCACCAAAATGAAAAGCAAAAAGCTACAATCCCGCAAGTGGTTTTTCACCCGTGTTTTTTACTCACCATAACAGCGATAAGACTGTCTTATTAATATGTACCACAGCCGGAACAGCAATAATCATTAAAATGACATAATATTAATTAAATGTACGGGTAAAAAACGCACTGCCACCTCACCCCACCAACTTTCCCGTACTAATCCCTTTCAAAACATCCACATCTATATAATCCTTTACCACCTCAATAAGATTCTTCATTTCATCAGTAACAACCTTATTTTTATGGTATACAATGCTGAAAAATCTGTCCCAATCCGGTTCTATGTTCTGAAAGACGTGAATTTTTCCGTTTTTTATCTCCTCTTCTGCCAGTCGTACGGAAATAACCGCCAGGAATTGATTTTCAATAACGGCTTTTTTGATGGAAGCAGAGCTGTTTCCTTCCAAAGCAATTCATATTGCCATTCCTTTCTCCAGCATATATCTTTCAAACAGCTCTCTTGTTCCACTGCCCTCTTCCCATCGCTTCTTCCATATCATCAAACTGCTTAACCACATTTCTCGCATAGGAAAGAAGCTTTTGCCCCTTAGCGGTTATATATAATTTCTTTGAAAGTCGTTCAAACAAAAGGCCTCCAGAATGCTCCTCAAGCTCTTTTATCGCCTGGCTCACCGTAGGTTGTGAATCACTACCTGCAAAGCGCCAACCATGCCGATGCCTGCGACAACCTCGTCCGCACCTGTTTCCGAATCCTTCACATAGCCTGTATTCGCCACCTTCTATCAAGAGTACCTTGCCGTTTACCAGAGACCTGGCTATCTTTTTTCTGGCTTCAGCATAAATACCTTGAACAGTAGTGCGTGCAACATTCATCTGTTTGGCACATTCCTCCTGCGTAAAGCCTTCCAGATCGATAAGCCTTATAGCTTCATACTCATCAACTGTCATTCTTACGAAGTTCTCTTCATCTACATTTAGATCAAGAGGACCAAACTTATTGCTTACAGGCAGGCAACATACTTTTCTCCATTTCATTGGCCTAGGCATATTTTATTCACCCCAATCATCTTTCCTTATAAGCTCTTACTTTTGATTTTGCTACAGTTAAATAACAGATAAATTTGATAAAAACACCCAGGGATCATTCCAGCAAGCCGAAATATACGCCTGTAACCTCGTCGCCGTCCAAACCAAAATTATCGCCTTAAACTTGTGTTAAAAAAAACGGGTACTTTGAAACCAGCACAAAAACCTAATCCCGTTCCCGTCAAGTTAATGGCCAAATTTAAAAGGATCAGTTCTGTCACCTCCGGGCATAATAATCATCCTTATTTTTAACATTCTATTTAATTGATTGTTCATCCTTTCCGCTGTTTCTTAACATAAACGACATATGTCATTTACATCTTATATTATACCCCGATTATGACATATGTCAATAATTATTATTAGATTGAGTTTCTACATTTTTAAAACACATATTGCTAAACTCCCTTGATATTGAAAGCTTTAAATACATCTATCAGTCAGGGTATTGCAGGCATTCTTTCCATTACTGCCAAAGCATTTATTGACCACCTTTCCTCACTCCGTAAACTTTTCCACACCTTTCAGTCTTCTTCAAAAAGAAATCGTCTTTCAAAAGCGTAATAAAAGCCCCGGGCATAATATAGTACCAGTTCCAACCCCTTTTGGAACTTCTGCCTTATCCTGATATCAAACATAAAGTCAAGAAAAAATCCTCCATTGCAAACATGATATAGTCATAATTTGCCAATGGGGGATTTTACTTATCAAGACATAATAACCGTCAGGAAAATCTAATCCATGTTCTCAAGGATTTTTCGGGCAACTGCCATTGTAACCTCCGCGTCCTGTTCCTCATTAATGGCTGAAAAGCCTACGATGAAAAACAATCCTTATACAGCACTCCTGACTGGTTGATATTTACATTATAATATGCCTTGTCACCCAGATCATCAACAATTGCTGTAATGGCAGGCTTTATTCCGAAACAGCAAATCGGATCTGCCGTAACAAAATTGCGACAAAGGGCCTGCCAGCAGGCACCAAAATCTGTTCTATCATACTCAAAATTGATTTCATGGACTTGTTTCCGATAAACTAAAAAATTCTGTTTTCACTGAATAAAAGCTGTCAAAGAATTGTCCCCTTGACATCCTTGATATTTGCTTGGAATACGAAAGCGAAGTGGATAATTATTTAATTCAATGGTATATAGGCGATGTCTATTCCAGGCTTATGAATCCGGAAAAGGCGCTTGAGTACTATAAAAAAGCCTTGAATAGGAAAGAGGATGTTACATCTCTGCTTGTAAGCATTGGCTGGGAATATTATTATCTTGAAGATTTTGATAAAGCATCAGAATACGCCGACAGGGCACTTAAAATAAACGAAAACCATTACAGCGCCGACTATTTAAAGACCTGCATAAATAAGCGAAGATCCAGCATTGTCGAGCAAGTATCAGAGTTTATAGATAAAAACTATTTTTACTACAAACCTAATGATAAATATCAGAAAATTAAAAACAGCTTAATGGGCAAATCTTCTGTTTCAGTTTCAGATATTGAGGATCTTTTTAACGCTGCCCGCAAGGATGATGACATGTTTTCATTCATGTTGACAGGCGATGACTATAAGTACTACCAGGCTCTGCAGCTTGAAAACACTGTTGAATACAAACCATTGAATGAAACAATGGACTATATTGGAATATCAGGCTTTTCCATGAATACAGCCAATGATGTTTTAAATATTATCGATAATCTTGAAAATTCAAAAGACAGGTATTTGGTTGTAGACCTTAGGGGCAACTCCGGTGGATATACTGCCAGCGGAGCAGACATACTTGATTTTCTCCTCCCTGATTCAGTTGTATGCAACCTTATATACAGAGACGGATATTCGGATGCTTACTACTCTGATGATGAGCTGATAGAATTTAAGCACATTTTTGTTCTGGTTGATGAGTATTCTGCCAGCTGCTCTGAACTATTAACCTTAGGACTCAAAACCTATCTTGACAATGTAACCGTCATTGGAAGGAAAACCTTTGGAAAAGGTGTAGGACAAACGCTCTTTGAAGATAAGACAAATGGTTTTGTGATTTTCCTGGTAAATCATTATTGGAATGTCAGACAGGAAAACATAAATGAAAAGGGAATAATACCAGATAAAACCGTCAAAGGAGATTCCTTGGAAGAATTCATGGCAGTTGTGTCAGAGGAATGGTAGTGCCAGGGGGAGGTTTGAAGTGACTCCTGACATCCTTTATTTCAATATTACCTGTACTTCTTTCCCAAGACCTTTAGCAACTTTAACCAGAAAGTCCAAAGATGGATTATACGTTCCACTTTCCAGGCGGCTGATATTGGATTTTTGAGTACCAACCCGGAGCACTTATTAAATACAGAATTAGTAAGCATTAGTTCCCATATTGATTGGCTACATAAGGTAGAATAGCCCATGTTACGTCATCACCAAGAATGCTTTTCGCTCCTAATTCAGCGTATCCGACTGTGGCTTTTGAGCACGGGTATTGTTTACAGGATACACAGGTTTCAGCACCTTTTTCTTTAGCACATTGTTGTTGCTGTTATTGTTTTTCTATTAAGCAGAATTGTAACTATTTCGATAAGCCTCTGCATCTTCATATCAGACCCTCCAGCTTACAATATAGTCTTTAAAACTTGACAAGTGTGTGTCAGTTTTAAGTAAACTGCAAGCCACAATAAAGGAGCTTATCAGTTACACTATTTCTTTGCAACTGAAATCCATATTTCGCTTTCATAATTTGGTGAATGAATACCTCCATCGGGATACACCTCGAAATCGATTCCTCCACAAGGTTTGTATTCGCTGGTCGGGAAGAATTCAGAATAAATTCTGTGCCATTGCTCCTAAATTGCATTTGGCATTGCGCCTGTGCATTTGAATATTGCCCATGTAAGTGACGGAATTTCTTCAATAGTCAGCTCACCAGCAATATACTTGTTAGGCTTTTACAGTTCAAAGTACTGAAAAACAAATATTGTACTGAAAAACTGATTAATTTCATCCGTGAATTTCGTATTGTCGAAGTAGAGCGCAATAAATATGTGAATATCACGTCTT
>JAAYGP010000283.1 GCA_012727625.1 Clostridiaceae bacterium | reverse complement strand
GCATAAGTCAACCTTCTTTCTAAAAACGGACAATCATATCAAATATTTTTGATGTATTCAGCCTGTTAAAAGCCATCAATCAGATGGCCGGTTATTTACAACAATTATATTCTTCTGTAACTGTGTTCGGTGTTGTGATTTCTTTTAGAAGATTTATAGCCGAATCACGGCCTTTTTCGCTAATTTTATAATATGTCCATTTACCTTGTTGTCGGCTTTCCACAATCCCTGACTCAACCAATATCTTCATATGGTATGATAGTCCCGATTGCCCCAAGTCTAACTGATCTAATAAGACACAAGCGCATTTTTCGCCACCACGCAACAAATCAAGTATTTGGAGCCTATTTTCGTCACAAAAAGCCTTAAATACCTTTGCGTGCTCTTTATAAACTGATTTCAAGTCGTCACCTCATATCAAATATATTTGATATGTTATTATTATATGCATCAAATCAAAATCTGTCAATGTGAATTAATAAGTTTCTTTAGTAATTAAATGCGGTGCCCTAATAAGAATTTAACCCGAATCATATTTATTTTAGCGTCTTGATTTTATTACAATATTTTGGCTATAATAATATATGATATTAAAACAGCCTAAGGAGTGTATGCTATGTATATAAAAAGACATGCCGA
Organism: Clostridiaceae bacterium; assembly: GCA_012727625.1. Taxonomy (GTDB): domain Bacteria; phylum Bacillota; class Clostridia; order DSM-8532; family DSM-8532; genus JAAYGP01. The sequence goes on along the minus strand of JAAYGP010000283.1, from coordinate 2,391 downwards.
GGACGCTGTCAGTAAACTTTCCAAAATGTTTGGCGCAATACTTGTCACCGGTCCCCGTCAAGTAGGTAAAACTACAATGCTTAAAAAAGTAGCGGAACATGCAGCATATGTTACTCTTGACGACCCGCTATTGCTTGCCACAGCGGTAGAGCAGAGTGGTACCTTTTTTAAAGATAATCCCCCACCTGTGTTTATTGATGAAGTTCAATACGCGCCAAATCTGTTTCCGCAAATTAAGATTATCATCGACCGAGATAAGAAAAAAGGACAGTTCTTCATGTCCGGCTCGCAACAATTCCACATGATGAAAAATGTTAGTGAATCTTTGGCAGGGCGTCTTGGGTTGCTTACATTGCTGGGTTTATCCATGAGAGAAAAGCAGGGCGTTAACTTTTCGAAGGCTTTTTTGCCTACTGATGATTATTTTACCGCACGTAGACAAAACATCAAGGATCTATCCTATGATGATGTGTGGTACAACATTCATCGTGGCAGTATGCCCGAGTTATATGTGAATAAGGATTTTGATTGGCAGATGTTCTATGGCGCTTATGTCAAAACTTATATTGAGCGTGACGTGCGTGAACTGACACAGGTTGGCGATGAGGTAAAATTCTTTCGTTTCATGACGGTAGCGGCAAGTCACATAGGACAGCTTTTGAATCTGGCATCTCTTGCTCGGGATGTAGGGATAAGCCAACCCACCGCTGAACGCTGGATGTCTATTCTGGTGACATCTAACATTGTCTACTTGCTAAAGCCCTATTCTAACAATATTACAAAGAGGACAGTGAAAACACCGAAGTTGTATTTTCTGGATACTGGGCTTGCGGCATATCTTACTAAATGGAATACACCCGATGTTTTGAAAAACGGAGCAATGGCCGGTGCATTTTTTGAGAACTTTGTTATTTCCGAAATAATAAAGAGCTATTATAACAAAGGCATTTTAGAGCCACCTCTTTATTTTTACCGAGATAAAAACATGAATGAAATTGATTTGCTGATTGAGGACAACGGTATACTGTATCCCTTGGAGATGAAAAAGCATGCCGACCCGGATAAAAGGGATATAGCAGCATTTTCACAGCTTGATAAAATACTTTCGGTCAAACGGGGCCTGGGAGGAGTAATTTGTCTTTATGACAACCTGATTACGCTAAAAGATAATGACCGTGTGATACCGGTGAAATATCTTTAGGATTTTGCTAGGTATGCAACATAAAATCCTTTAGTATGGTTACAAATGCCTTGTCATATTCAGTTGTTGAAACCAATGTCAAATGGTTAGCGCTAAAGTTGAACAAAGTATTCACCTAAAATATTAATTTAGAATCAGGTTTAGGGTTTACTACTTTCCTGGAAGCATTTAAATGCTACAGCCTGGTTGCAGGTTTCCTGTTGCTTCCAGGCAGAGCGAGTTATCAGGCAGAGCCGGGCCTCATTTTATTATTATTGGCTAAAGCATACAATTTTGAACCAATATTTCCAAAAAATTATACCCAGTAGTATAAGTTTCATAAAACTGGATATAATATAAAATATATTAATCATTCAATTATTTTTGGAGAAATCTATTTACACACTTTTTCTGAGTCACCCGGTATGTATGTGGGCACCCATCATGCATAGTGTGTCAGGGGAAATGGGTAAGCCTCTATTGGTAAAGAATTGGCTAAACCTTTTATATTGATATTCCAAGCTTTTAACGTCTGAGAATAAGTATGAAAGATACTTACTCAGGTAGAATATGATATCTTTCTATTGGGGAGTTCATTTCCTCTTTAATATTTCATATAGAAAAGATGACATTGTCTTAACTCCAAATGCCAGACAATCTTCGTCTATATCAAATGAAGGTGTGTGATTCCAGGCTTTTATTCCTTTCTTTAAATTAGCTGAACCAAGAAAGAAGAACAATCCCGACAATTCGTTTTGAAAGCAGGCAAAATCATCTGCTCCATGGGGTGGTACTTCATTTAAAATATGAACTGCTTTATCACCGGTTAACTTTCTCAAAATCCGTTCTGCTTCCTTACATTCCTGTTCATCGTTATATACAGGCGGAATTGATTTTACATAATCAACAGTCACATCAAGCCCTGATTGTTTTACATATTCATCAATTATCTTCGATAATTCTTTCCTGATTTCATCTCTGTATCTTTTTATACCATATCTGAATTGAGCTTTTATACGAATTTCACCGGGTTCATCATTATTTTCCTTGCTGAGGATTTTAAAATCAGCTAATGTGTCCTTGCATTGATAGTAAATTTTATTAAGCTTGTATATGAAAAGCTCCTGCTCAGCCCAGGCGTTAAATTTGGGCCTGTTTACTTTTATACTGATATCCAGTTTGTCAAATCCAAAAAGTGCAGTCCCGTAGAT
>JAAYGP010000282.1 GCA_012727625.1 Clostridiaceae bacterium | reverse complement strand
ATTATATGAGCGGATGGAAAAGGAAATTCCATCCGGGGAATTCAGATTTTTTTGCATTATAAAGTGAAAGGTAATGAAAGGTGTTATGCAGGCAATAACCGTTAAAGATTTAAAATATGAATATATACCCCGCACAAGCGGTAGACAGTCGGCAGCACTGGACAGGATTTCCTTTGCGATAAATGAGGGGGAATTTGTTGCTGTTGTCGGCAGAAACGGTTCAGGTAAATCCACACTGGCAAGGCATTTAAATGGTCTGCTTGTACCAATGGAAGGTACGGTATGTATATACGGGAAATATACCAACAGCCAGGATTTAATATGGGATATAAGACGAACCCTGGGCATGGTTTTTCAAAATCCTGATAATCAGCTTGTTGCCACGACCGTAGAGGAAGATGTGGCTTTTGGGCCTGAAAATTTGGGCATGGAACCTGAACGAATTGAAAGCAGGGTAGTTGAGTCCCTTGAAAAGGTTAACATGCTGTCATACCGGGAATATTCCCCGTATATGCTGTCTGGCGGGCAAAAGCAGCGTGTGGCTATTGCAGGGGTTCTTGCCATGCATCCAAGGTGTATTGTTTTGGATGAAGCCACATCAATGCTTGATCCTGAGGGACGCCAGGATGTAATGGCCATCCTGAAAAAGCTGAACAGAGACGAAAAAATAACCATAGTGTTGATCACTCACCATATGAATGAGGCGGCCCAGGCAGACAGGATCATTGTTATGGATAAGGGAAAGGCTGTGTTTGACGGAAAACCCGGCGATGTTTTCAAGGAGGTTGATTTGTTAAGGAGAGCAGGTCTTGACGTGCCGCAGGTTTCAGCCTTTTACATGGAGGCGTATAAATCAGGGATAGTACACAATGACAAATTACCGGTATTAATTGAAGATGCGGTTGATATCTTTTGCAAAATACCGTGGCGTTCTGAAAAAGTTATATCTGTCGTTGATTCGGGTGTTCCTTCGAATGCTGAACCAGTGATTGAAATTAATAATCTTTCCCATATATACATGCCAAATACGCCATATGAAAAGATAGCCCTTAAAGATGTTTCCCTTACGGTTTACAAAGGGGAAATGCTGGCGATAATCGGGCATACGGGTTCGGGGAAATCAACCCTTGTGCAGCATTTAAACGGTCTTTTAACTCCCACAAAAGGAAGCGTCAGGGTTTCAGGAATAGAACCGAAGGGAAAAGCCCTTAAAGAGCTGAGGAAAAAGGTAGGACTCATTTTTCAGAATCCAGAAGACCAGTTATTTGAGGAAACCGTAAGGCAGGATATTGGTTTTGGGCTGAAAAAACTGGGTATTTCCGCGGAGGAATCGGAAAGGCGCATAAAAGAAGTTATGAAGATTATTGACTTGCCTGAAGAGCTTCTTAACAAGTCTCCCTTTGAACTGTCCGGGGGGCAGAAAAGAAGAATTGCCATAGCCGGTGTTATTGTAATGGAACCGGAGATTCTGATTCTTGATGAACCCACTGCGGGGCTTGATCCAAAAGGCAGTATGGAAGTTTATGGTTTTTTATTAAAGCTCAGAAAAGAAAAAAACACAACCATAATAGTAATTTCACATTTAATGGAAGACATTGCCCGATATTTTGACAGAGTGGCTGTAATGGATCAGGGGGAAATTGTATTGGTGGACAGCCCTCGCAATGTTTTTACCCCAAAAGAATACCTTGAAAAAATCGGGCTTGATGTCCCGCAGATTACAGAGTTGTTTTACAGGATCAACCAGAAATATCCAAACGTTCGCAAGGATATTTTAACTGTTGACGAGGGAATAGCCGAATTGAAAAGACACAATTTATAAGTATGAGGTAGTAATATGCTGAAAAACATCACACTGGGCCAGTAT
>JAAYGP010000281.1 GCA_012727625.1 Clostridiaceae bacterium | reverse complement strand
GATACCTGGAGGAAGCGGAAGGATATCAGAATCTTATCAGGGAACACGGGCTTACCCAGGAGGAGCTTGCCCAGAAAATCGGCAAAAGCCAGTCAACCATAGCAAATAAAATACGCCTTTTAAAGCTTCCGCCCATGGTAAAAAAGATGCTTTCTGATCATCAGCTGACAGAAAGACACGCAAGGGCACTGCTGAAACTGCATGACGAACAAATACAGCTTAAGGTTCTGAAAAAGGTATGCGAGAAGGAATTGAATGTGAAAAAAACCGAAGAACTTGTTCAAAAGGTTCTGGACAAATATGCAAATCCGGGCAAATGTGAAAACGGAAAGCGGCTCACTCGTTCAATCAAGGATATCAGAATTTTTGTAAACACAATAAGACAAGCCATTGATGTTATGAAAAAATCCGGTGTCAACGCAAAGGCTGCTCAGATTGACAGAGGCGAATTTGTTGAATTTATAGTAAGAATTCCAAAAAGGGACCATACAATGTTAAAAGCGCAGTAAGTTCGTTTGACAGAAATGAACTTACAAAATAAAAGCAGGAGGAACCAAAGGCGCTCCCGGATTATATTCCGGGAGCGTTTTTGGGTGCGCCGTATGTTCAAATATCCTCTTTACATATAAATAGACTCATAATCCAGGTATTCCAACGATACGTAGCAGCGAAGCGAGGAAGTCCTGTCCTGTCTATGTTTCTGTTTACACCCTGATTCAGTTACTTACAGGTCAGATATTGTGCAGTAGTGGAAAAGAAGAGTTTCATCTGCAAGAGCTGGTAAGTTAAAGCTCAGGCAGACCGAAACTCGCAAAAATGCAGCAACTTCTCTGTTAGAATTTGAAAGGTGTGGACAGATTGTAAAAACTTTATTACAATATATAAGGGTTGATTTTGCTGCATAGCATACAAAGCATCGCTTTTCATGAGTATGACTTGCACCGGTGTTTCACCCATGAAATGCGAGCTTTTTAATTACTGCAGGAACACATATTGCCGTATAATAAATATGCACAATTATATATCAAGGGTTCAGTAGTATAGAAGGGAGTTCAATTTCATGCCAGATAACAATAATATACCAGAAGAATCAGTTGAAACCGGCATAATACCTGTTGATATAGAAGAGGAAATGAAACGATCCTTTATCGATTATGCCATGAGTGTCATAATCGACAGAGCCTTACCTGATGTTCGTGATGGCCTTAAGCCTGTTCATCGCAGGATTTTATATACAATGCATGTATCAGGATTTACTCCGGACAAACCATACAGGAAATCTGTCGCCACTGTCGGAGAAACACTGAAAAGTTTCCATCCCCATGGCGATGCGGCTGTTTACGACACACTTGTGCGCATGGCGCAGGATTTTTCATTAAGGTATCCTCTGGTAGACGGGCATGGAAATTTTGGTTCCGTAGACGGTGACGCACCCGCAGCCATGAGATATACGGAAGCAAGGATGTCTAAAATTGCCGTTGAAATGCTTCGTGATATTAACAAGGATGCGGTTGATTTCAAACCAAACTTTGACGACCATGACATAGAGCCGGTAGTTCTCCCGTCCAGATTTCCGAACCTGCTTGTAAACGGTTCATCAGGCATTGCTGTAGGAATGGCAACGAATATTCCTCCCCATAACCTGACCGAAACCATAGACGGAATAATTCAGACAATAGACAACCCGGACATTGAAGTTGAAGAATTAATGGAGTATATAAAGGGGCCGGATTTCCCCACCGGAGGCATTATACAGGGCACAAGGGGCATAAAGGAGGCTTATAAAACCGGTAAAGGGCGAATTGTTGTCCGGGCGGTAACCGATATAGAGACATATGGGCAAAACCGCCAGCGAATTGTCGTTACAGAACTTCCCTACCAGGTTAACAAGGCAAAGCTTCTTGAAAAAATTGCTCAGCTTGTTAAGGATAAAAGAATCGACGGTATTTCCGATCTCCGGGATGAGTCAGACCGGCGCGGAATGCGCATGGTCATAGAGCTTAAAAGGGATGCCAATGCCAATGTGGTGCTGAACCAGCTGTTTATGAACACCCAGATGCAGGATTCCTTTAATGTTAATATGCTGGCTATTGTTCAGGGTCCCGATGGCAAATTTGAGCCAAAGGTAGTAACCCTTAAGGATGCAATAAATTATTATATTCTTCATCAGCAGGACGTAATCCGCAGAAGAACCAGGTATGATCTTGAAAAAGCCGAAGCCAGGGCCCACGTTCTGGAAGGATTGAAAATCGCCCTTGATAATCTGGATGAAGTTATCCACATAGTCCGTCATTCCCGCACCGAGGCTCAGGCCAAGGAAAAGTTAATTGAGCGTTTCAATTTAAGCGAAAAACAGGTCCAGGCTATTGTGGACATGAGATTAGGGCGTCTTACCGGTCTGGAGCGGGAAAAACTTGAAGAAGAATACCAGGAAATACTTAAAAAAATCGCATGGTTCAGGGATATTCTTTCAAACCCGGATCTCGTCAACAATATTATAAAGGAAGAGCTTACAGATATTAAAAACAGATATGGCGATGAAAGACGCACAAAGATTACTTTTGATTCAAATGACATTGATATGGAAGATCTTATCCAGGAGGAAGATATAGTTATAACCCTGACCCATTACGGTTATATAAAAAGAACCACAACAGATGTTTATAAAAGCCAGAAGCGAGGCGGTAAGGGGGTCCTGGGCCTTACCACCAGGGAAGATGATTTTGTAACCGATATATACACAACGACAACACACAATTATATTCTGTTCTTCACAAACAAAGGAAAAGTTTACAAGCTCAGGGCCTGGGACATACCTGAAGCCGGCAGACAGGCCAGAGGAAGCGCTATTGTTAATCTTCTTGAGGTTGATCCGGGTGAAAAAATCAGTGCTGTAATAACAATCACTGGTAAAGAAGAGAACATGTACCTGTTTATGGCCACACGCCAGGGTATGGTTAAGAAAACTCCCCTTGATCAATATGAGCATATAAGGCGTAGCGGTCTTTTGGCAGTTAGCCTGAAAGAAAACGATGAACTTATTGAAGTGCGTTTAACAGACGGCTCTCATGATATTCTTCTGATAACGAAAAACGGAATGTCAATCCGGTTTGCGGAAAGCGACGTAAGGCCTACGGGCAGGACTTCCCAGGGTGTTATTGGAATTAGGCTTGAAGACGATGACGAAGTAATATCCATGCTAAGGTACAATGAAAACACAACCCTTCTGGTTGTCACCGAAAATGGCTTTGGAAAGCGTACTGAACTGGAAGAGTATAAGGTTCAGTTGCGAGGCGGCAAGGGAATTCTTACTTACAAGGTTACGGAAAGAACAGGGGTCCTCGTTGGCGCCAAGCTTGTGGATGATGAGGATGACATAATGCTTATCAGTACCGACGGCAACATAATCAGGATGAATGTTGATGAGATTACGGTATTAAGCAGAGTAACCCAGGGAGTTACATTAATGAGAAACAAGGATGGCAACAAGGTTGTATCGATAGCGCGGATCACAAGAGAAATGAAAGAAGATGAGGAAGAAAACGGAAATGACCATGACGATATATAATGAACCAGGTCATTTGGAAGTTTAATTCCTTTTGTGCTGCTGATAATATGGAAAACAAAAATAAAGCCTTAAAACGGGGCTCTCATGCGGTCTGTAATCAGGCTGCATTTTAATAATCTGCAGGTAGAAATTTTAAATTATAAACAAACCAAAATTTTGTCCATTATTATTATGCAATAAGCATTTATTTTAAATAATCATATATCCAAAGTTATTACAACATTGCCCATCTGCCGGATTATGTTGACTGAGCTTTTTTATATATCATTTCCTGCATGTTATTATTGCATTTTTGTCAGTTAATACATATGATACCTTATAAGCATTAAAAAATTATAGACTTTTGAAAGAACGCGAATAAAAGAGATATAACGAGTAATAGTGAGATATTTTCTTTAGAACAGGGATATTGGTCTCTAAAGGTCAAAGAAAGTCAAGAACAAAGGTTGATCAAAGAAAGTTTTTCCTTTAAAATGTAAACGTAAGGTCAAAGATGGTCAAAGTAAAAATACAAATACGGAGGTGTTATATATGTTCGGTTTGGTACCATTTTCAAGAGGAAACAGTGGATTAAGAAAAAGAGATAATTTCTGGGATTTGGACAGATTTTTTGATGATTTTTTCAATATGCCGTTTTTTGGAAGATTTGATACCGCCCCTTTAAGAGCAGATATCCGTGAGACAGAAAATGAATGGCTTATAGATGCTGAGCTTCCTGGAGTGGACAAGAAAAACATTCAGGTTGAACTGAATGATGGATACTTAACAATTTCAGCAAATCAAAACAGTGAAGTAAATGAGGAAAGAGAAAATTTCATCAGAAGAGAGCGCATATGCGGCAGCTACAAGAGAACTTTCTTTGTTGACAACGTAAAAGAGGACAAAATAAAGGCTACCTACAAGGATGGTATACTTTCATTGGTACTGCCCAAAGCAGAACCCAGCAAAAAGAAGAAAATAAATATTGATATCCAGTAATCTCATTAATCCTCAAGGGCGGTACTATCGCCCCTTTCCTTCAAAAATAAAATAGTGTACCTCTCAAAAACGAAAATATATCCAAGCTTGGTACACTATTTGTTAATATATGGGAGCCGTTTCATTAAAAACGGCTCTTTTCGGTTTACACAGCATTTTTAATATTCCTTCTTTTTTACACAACCCAAAAAGTATAAAAAAGTGCAGGCAGGAGTTTTACAAACAGGCATTTTCGTTTTGTGAGGTAAAAAGCCAATCAAATCAGAGATTTCCGTTAAAACTATGGAAACAATCACATTATCTTTCTCACTGTTTGCCAATTCCACAATTGCTCATCCTGCCTGATTGCCGGATTTTCGCCATATTTCACCTCAGCCTGAATCCTGCCTGATTAAAGATTGGATTTACAACAGCAACTATTTCCTCTGTAAAATCATCCGGTTTTTATGTATAAACGATAATTCAAAGCTATTTACGCAAAAAAACCAACATTTTTTACAATATGTATTTACAAATTCAAAATTGTTCCAGTATAATATAAGGATAAAAG